>JAXHMJ010000001.1:0-300000 GCA_034521575.1 candidate division KSB1 bacterium | reverse complement strand
TGTTTTTGTTTCAAACTTTTGCCATCCGGAGAGATGGAATATCGGCCGCCCTTTTTATCATCAAGGATTGCTCCGAACACACTGGGCGAATCGAAACGCGGATAACAGAACCAATCTATTGAGCCGTTTATCCCGACGAGTGCGACCGTTTCCATATCCCCGACTATTCCGTAATCTTCAATATTTTGGTATGCCATATCTGTTGCCCTTGTCAAGGTTGTAGCGCCGATAAAGCCAATTCATTCGGTTTATTCCTGAAAAACGCCCTCTCATCAACAACCCCTTTGGAACAAGAGTACTATTAAAAACCTCTTGTCCGGAACAGTCCGTTGCAATATCGCAGGCCATTTTAATGAAAACTGTCTCTGGACGTTTATTTATTCCATATAGTGGGTTATCGTCGAAATAAAAAATCCGATTCCTCTAAAATCGTAAACTCTAATATTTTGGTATTTCGATACCAAACAATTTTCGATACAATTCAATGGCATACGGGTCTGTCATACCGGACAAATAATCGAGCACGGACAGCACCTTTTTATAGACCGTATCATCCCCGGAATGGAATTGTTCGGGAATCAATCGCAGTATTTTCTGATCCCGGTGATCCGGGTTTTGTTTCAGCATGGCAGGGACAAACAGGGAGAGCAGATCACTCATAATTTTAAATCCGGCAATTTCCAGTTCGAGAACCGAATCGTGATTGTAAATGTTGTCAATGGATATTTTTTTAATTTCGGACAACAGCGCATTCTGATCCGTCAGGACATCCAGCAGTCCATTGTTGTAGCTCCCGTTTATGATGCGGTCGGCATTGTGGATATACAAATCAGCCGATTCCCGGGTCAATGTATTGATACACTTTGCCCGCAGATACGCGATCTGTTCGTTCTTGTCTGAAATCCGATTGTACGTTGCCCTGATCGCATCCATATCGTCCGTTTTTCTGCCAATGTTTTCAATCAAACTTGAAAACAGTTCCGCGACCTGTTTGTGCGGCAGAATATGCATGCGCTGGGCATCTTCAAAATCGACAATCCGGTAACAGATATCATCCGCCGCTTCGGTCAGAGTGACAAAAGGATGCCGACTGTACACCAAAGGATCATCCGATTGTTTACTGATAGTCAGGGCGTTTAAAATATCGACGGCCAACGCCTTTTCAGACTGAAAAAAGCTGAATTTCTTTGTATTGATGTTCTCTGTTTTAATGGCCGTAGACTCGCAGGGGTATTTGAGAATAGACGCCAATGTGGAATAGGTCAACTGATAGCCGCCAGCGGACTTGCCCTTGAATTGATGCGTCAATGTCCGGAACGAATTAGCATTGCCTTCGAAGGAAATCAGGTCAAGCCATTCTTCCGGTTTGAAATAATCCTGTAACGCTTTACCCGGTTCAATACCAACATGCGCATTAGATTCAAAGTAAGCGGATATCGCCTTTTCACCGGAATGTCCAAACGACGGATTGCCGATATCATGCGCCAGACAGGCGGACGCAATCACATTTTGCAGTTCATATTGGTAAAACTCTTGATAGTGTGCATCAATATATCCTTTATCGACCAGTTGTTTGCCGACGATTTTTCCCAGCGAACGCCCCACACTCGCCACTTCGAGAGAATGGGTCAATCGATTGTGAACAAACGTGGCCCCCGGCAGCGGAAAGACCTGGGTTTTATTCTGCAGTCTCCGAAACGCGGATGAAAACACCAATCGGTCAAAATCGCGTTGATAATCCGTACGGATTTCAGAGCTAATTGTGGTCCCCCCGGTGCGGTTTCCGGAAATAATAGTGTTCCAGTTCATAGTTATCCAGGTTTTATCGATTTGAATTCTCTGTCGTTCGGACAAGTCCGGCAGTTTTAACAACAAACAAAACAGCCTCAGAATTACCTATTTTATTTTGTTATTTTACAATAGTTTGAATCATGTCGAAACAGTACGTACTCCAGTACATACTGTTTCTGTTCTTTTGATTTAAAATCAGGGATTTTTTCGTTTTTCATACGCGCTTTTTTCCTTTTCACTCATCTCTCTTGCAGAAATAATTCGGACAAATTTATCCAATTTATATTTTATCCCGCCGATCACAAGTAGATTACTATTAGTCCAATCCCGGAAACACCTCTCTTAGTGTAAAATCAACCCAGAGCAGACCGCAGTCCTGGAAATGATGCTGAGCGATGGTATGGCCGATATCGGCGGGCGGATTCTGCAGCTGACGCCACCAGGGTCTGTCACTGGGATATCCGTATTGAAACCCCACTGGATTGGGTTTAAAATAATCCGCCCAGTACTCGACAAATTCCTGTATCATCGCGTCCATGCTTTCAAAAATCTGGCTGTCTGACACAAAAATCAAATCTCCGCGATACTCGGGCGGCATCCACAGGTAAGCGTTATGTTTGTTATGATCCAGGAACACCAGATTGGTGTCCGGCTGTCCCTCGGACGGAAATTCCAGTTTGCATCGGGTTTCTTGATGCATTCGTCCGACAATCCAGATGCCGCAGGGCGCGGAACCGTTGAAATGTTCTTGCATGCTGTTCATGACGGTTTCCCAGACCCGGGGAGCCGGAAACGGTTCGATACCATAGGAGGACGAGCGGGCGCCGGCATATTTGATATTATCAGGCGTGATCGTTTTATCAAGTGCATACTTTTTTCTGCCAATGTCAGCGCAGGACAATATGATTGTAAAGAAAAGCAAAACAACGAAAAACGATTTTCGTTTCATCAATAATTTCAAAAGCCTAACTCCTTTGTTTAATAATGTGTAATCGCAAAAATCTCTGCATGAATAATATTTCATACTGATATTTAACCATTTGTTTGACAAATATCAAGGGGAATTATAAAATTGCGGGTGTAAAGTTCAGCATCCGCGATGCTGCTGTGCAAGATCCAATAATCATGAAATAGCAATCATTTAATATTTTGATATTATCCGATATCTTTTACCGGATTCGCCGTTGCAGTTCGTGCCGTTTGTTTTGTTCGCTGTTCAAAGAAAATCAGCAACGAACAAGACGAACAAATAAACAAGCCCGGCATGTTTCATTTTTATCAGTTCCTGATAAAAATGAAACATGCAGCTCAGATCATTCACCAATACATGCCTGAATGTCAAAGATTGGTATTGCAAAAGTACCTACAATTCTAATAGTGGATTTTTAGAATTTCAGTTCGTGTCGTTCGTTTTGTTCGCTGCCCCGATATTCAGCAAGGAACGATACAAACAAAACATTGAATGATGAACAAAGAATAGCATCACAGGTAAAAAATTGAATGTCTTTTGCTTTATTGTGCCGCTCTCATTCACCGCCCTCTATTGTGCCGCGACCACTCGTTGCATAATTGGGGAATTGTACGACGAGGTCAGCATATAAAGTGCGGCATCTGCCATGCTGCCGTGCCGGGCAAAGCCGGGAAGCTCAGGTGTCCGTCAGAATCTGTGACCGATATATTCAGCGTCTGCCGCAACGCTCAACCGCCCCGGCGTGAACTCCGGGGCTGAGAAATGAAAGGGGGGCTCAAGCCCCCTATGCTTGTATTGCATTCCGTGCAAAAATTGAAATCCTGTTGATCCGTCCGATCCTGTCCAACGGCTCACTGCAACATCACAGTTTATCCGGATTGTTCCGGTTCAACAACAGTTCCCGCCAGAACCGCCCAATCACCTTTATAACCACCTTAATTTTATTCAGCACATTCCGGCTGTGCAGAAATGTCAGTCCGGCTTGCATGCTGTCGAGCATGCGCTCGCCATAGGGAAACCACCAGAATTTCTGACGCCGGAACTGCCGGTCGGCATTGATGTACTGAACGGACAACATTTCCTCAAATCCTTTTTTACCGTGCATCCAGCCGATGCCGCTTTGTTTCAATCCGGTCCAGGGCGCCTCCGGGAACCCGAATGACACGATACAGTCATTGATCATCACCGTGCCGGTTTCCAGTTGCATAGCCAGCGTCTCGCCTGCTTTGGGTTGTCGTGTCCAGACGGATGCGGTGAGTCCAAAGGGATTGTCATTGGCGAGCTGCACGGCTTTTTCCATATCCGTAACCGGCGTCACGGACACCAGCGGACCAAACACCTCATCGCCCCAGATGTTCGGCTGATCGGTTTCAGTAACCACCACGGTCGGCGCAAAATAGTGACCGTCCTGTTGCCGATGTTCTCCGCAGCGGATGATGCTCCCCCGCTCCTGTGCGGATTTCAGCATCATCTGCATCTTGCCGAATTCCTGTTTTAGGGCCAGCGGTCCCATATCCACCTCGGGATTCATGGGATCGCCCATGCGCAAGCGTTTTGTTTTCTCGACAAACCGTCGTACAAATGCGTCCGCCACGGATTGATGCACATAGATGCGCTCCACAGCGTTGCAGTTTTGTCCGGCATTCATAAACGCGCCCCACACCAGTCCGCTGGAAGCGGTCTCCAGATGCGCATCCGCACACACCAGCGTCGCGTCCTGTCCGCCCAGTTCCAGCACCACCGGAATCAAATTTTTGCTGCATTCGGACATCACGTGGCTGCCGATTCGGGTGCTGCCGGTGAAAAACAGCTTGTCTACCTGCGCATCAATGAGCGCCTGTCCGGCCTCCCCAGCCCCGTGCACGATCTGAAACACACCCTCGGGCAGACCGGCATCGCGGAACAGCCTGAGCAGCGTTTCATTGATCAGCGGTGTATGTTCGGAATGTTTGTGGACGACACAGTTGCCGGCCAGCAGCGCGGGCACAATGCAGCCCAGGGGAATGAGCAGCGGCCAGTTCCACGGTGAGATCACACCGATGACACCGAGCGGTTTTTTGATATCCAGACTGCGGCGGCGGGCGAAAAACAAATTGTGCAGCTGCAGCCGTTCCGGCTTTAACATTTTGGCGGCGTGTCCGGCGTAATAGCCGATCAGTTCCAGAGACGCCTGCACCTCCATCACCAGGGATTCGGTGATCGGCCGCCCCATCTCCGCGGTGATCAGTTCAGCAAACTCATCCCGGCGCTGCAACAGCAGTTGCCGACTCGCAGCCAGAATGGTTTGTCGTTGTCTGACGGATGTCTCCCGCCAGTCGGGACAATGTTGCCGGGCCATCTGTACGGCATTTACAACATCCTGTTCAGTAGAGCGGGTGACCGAACCGATGATTTCACCGGTTGCCGGATTGATCGAGTTCAGCTGTTTTGTGGTGGGCATAGCGGGTTCCTGTGTTGCGAATGTGTCGGTACCAGATGGCGTTCAGCCAAAATGATTTCAGTTTATTCAAAGGATAGCGAATATAAGCGTCAACAATCAAAGAAGGACGCACCAGGGGATTAAAGATCAGATAATGGACCATCATATCCCAGACAATGCGCTTGTGACTGGGCGGACAGCCGCGAATCCAGACCTTGCGGCCGCGCACAGGCAGCCGCGAGGTTTTGGCACAGTCGCCAATGAGCACAAAGCGTCCCGACTGCAGGTCCTTTTCCACCTTGCCGACAATGACGTTCAAGGCGGGCAGTTTTGCAAACAATTTCGGTTTGCGGTCTTTGATCATATAGATCCAGTCCAGGAAAATACCGTGACAACCGGCGGTGCAATACGGGGCGCCGCTGTGCACCGTCATGGGACTCTCGACCTGATCCACCGGCCGGAACCCCAGATCCAGTCCAGCTGTTATGGATTGCGCTTTTTTAACCGGATAATCACCGACAATCCGGACCTCATTTAGGGTTGCGGGACCATAACCGCGACGCGCCGCTTCCTGAATGTGTTCAATGCCGGCAGGATTCAGATTCAATAAACGGGCGCACACCAGATCATGCGCCACAGCATTGTCCGCCATCACAATCACACCCAGATGCGTGCCGTGCTGAGTCATCTGATTGCCGCCGTAGGCCATGCGGATGCCGTCGGTGACAATCAGATCGGGATTGGCGATTTCCAGCATATCCGCAATCTTGTGCGGCAGGTCATAATGATGCCGATGCAGGCGTTCCCGGCCGTCAAGAGTGCCGATGTTCAGTTTGAGAGCGCCGGAGAGTCCGTGCGACAGCACGTTGGATTTCAACTTGGGCATAAAAATGAGAACATCTCGTTCCGCCATTTCCCGGGCCACGGTCACGGTGTCATGCACCTGAGCGTTGTGCAGCGGCACATTCACTTTGGCAATGGCCTCCATGGCGCGCAGGCGCACGCCGTGCTTTTGTTTCAGTTTGTGATATCCGGCAGTTTTGAACATGGCAGAGGTGGTGATGCCGAGCCCTGATTTCTCCACAATGTCCAGTTTGCGGATCTGCGGATGATCGCGCCGCAGCAGGCCGAGCAGCGCGTCCACCACAGCCGGACGCGTATAGCCTTCCGTGGCCACAGCCGGATGCGCCATCACCAGATTGGGTTTGATGACCACATGGCCGGAAATGGACTGGTTGAATTGAATGGCGTCAAGACCGGTTTGAATGACATCTGCAATCTGCTGTGAATCATAGATTGAACAGGCGCCCAGATAGACATTGAACATGATTCATCCTTTCCTGAAAACACTCATAAAATAATATTTTGCCGCATAAAAGCAAGGTAAAACAGAGATGGGGAATGGAGAATTGTTATGGGTAAGGGGTGAATTTGAATTTATTATAAAGATGTTGTGCGTTGGTGCTTTGCTTATTTATATTATATTGAACATCTTTTATTTGTGTTCTAAAGTATTCGTAATCTTTGTCATCCATATGCCATATGGCTTTTACATTTTCAGGAAATTTTATTCCTTTAAAATCTTTATAATTGCTTAATTCTACTGACCATTTTGTTTTTTTATAACTCCCATCTTTTAGTGAATAAAATCTATCGTCAGTCGTAAATCTTATAAACTCATGATTACCGTTGAAATAAAAAATTCCAGAAACCACATTATCATTATCCCTATATTTTGCTTCAACTGAATTTTCATCAATGCTTTTCCACTTTATTTGTTCTCTTGTCGCAAAGCTTGGCATAAATAAAACTTCACTCAATAGTGTTGCCAGTGCTGATTTATCCATTTCCTTCCCTTTTGCATCAGCAACGGTAAACAATTTTAACAGTCTTATCAACATATTGCCTTTACCAGCTTGGTATTTATCTCTCCCCTCAAACGAGAATATCCCAATTATTTTACTTGAAATATATGCTAATCGAGTTGGATTATGAGTAAAATTGACTTGATAATACTTTATCTTTAGCCATTTCTTTTCTGGAGACATTTTAATAAATGAATTGCTGTAATCTATCTTGATGTTTTCTATTTTTTCTTTACCTATGTATCCACAATTTTTGAAATAATTTTGAATTTGCGCAGGTAAAGTAAAGAAATCATTCTCAGTATAGATTCCCCCTTTTTTAATAGGAGTATCATTTATTGTCTCACCAATTTCTGAGAGATATAATTTTTTAAGACTATTACAACTTGAAATCATAATCATTAAGCTTTTTAGTATTATTTTTAATTTTAAAATGGTAAATCTTTCTCATCTTCATTATCAGGCAAATCGGATTCTTTCTTGTTTTGCTCATTGCAATGATTATTAGAATCTTTTTCGCTATTCATTAACTCATAGTCTCCATTCAAATAGAAATCCAAATCAGTCGCATTTTTCTCGTAAAATTCATCTGCTGGAATGCCATCAATTACATAAATTCTACGGAATTTCATTCTTCCACCGACAAAGTAGGTCTCCTTTATAAATTCACATCCGTTTTTATCTCTATAAATCTTTTTCTTGCTTTTATTCATCACTTGTTCAAAATCCAAATTTAGTTGCACTACGGTTTTTGCATGCGGCACAACGGTGACGGTATGAAATCGTTGGAGATTGCAGCCTAATCTCCTGGCCAGTTACTCCAAACTTGATGTGTAGCAGGAATTTTAAATAACCACTTAAATCCCAATGTTTTATACCGCATGTTGTATGCTGGTGTTTATTTATGGAGCCTCACTGAATTAATATATCATACTCAATACTCTCTATATATTCAATATCATACTCAACCTCTTTCAGGTAATCTTTCCAATGAAAACCTTTAAAATCAGGCCACCTGTTCTCAGGATGTGTCATCATTACATAAGGCATTATTTGATATCTGGTTTTTGTTAGTTCCACAATTCTATTCCAATGCTGTAATGCTTTCTCCGCATGTTGAAGGGAGGTTTCTTTATCTCTTATATCCTTTGACAACATGTAAGTTTTTAAGGCAACTCCTGCATAAATCTTTTCTGCAAAATAATATCCAAGATAGCACCAGGTTTTAAGATCCTCAATTTCGGAATGGAATGTAGGATCATTACTCTGTTTTTCAAGACTGTCGATGATCCCTAATGATTTATCGCAGTTGCTTTTGGTTCTTTCTGCAAGCTCAATGGGGGTTATCATTTCCTTGTCTAGTGGAATATTTTCATGAACTTTTGTAACGTAATCCCCAATATTCATGTACCGTTTATCCAATGTTTCATGATCAATAAACTCCTGGAGAGAAATAAATGGTGATCTTCCATCTTCGATATCAGGTTGCCAGGGTGCTAAAAAGCCCTCGCTGTATAATGTTAAATCCCATGTGCCTTTATAAAATGTGGCAATATTCAAAGGAACCTTTGATGCCAGTGAATATGTTTTTAAGAAAGCTAGAGCATCAATAGCTGGATATCTTTTTTCAATCTCATTGGCAAGGGTACTATCTTTTTCATTTGGGTCAAAAAGTAATCGTCCCCAAAGGTGATAAAACAACCACTGTTTTTCAAAAGCATATTTCCATGTTTTTTGAGGATGAGGTTCAATATAAGAATAATCTTTTGCAGGAATGTAGCCCTCAGAACCGATGAAATATCCTTGAACATAATCGTGTTTATTAGTATTGATATGGTCTCTGATAAATTCAGGATCCCCCCAACAAAGTACAAAAAAATCTTCATTCCGTACCATCCAGGCTATAAAAAAATTCCCGGGATTTGGATCCCAAAATCCACTCATAATGGTACCATCGTCATTGGAATGGGTTAAAGAAAGATTGGGCGTTGAGTGCCCGTGCGACCAGTTAAACTTAATCTCAACGATGGTTTTTTCCGGTAAATCCGCATAATCAATCACTTCTCTCATTAATTTCGGATCACCTGATAAAACAGCTCTGTGAATGAACTTTACTTTTCTGTCTGCATTTTTTATTCCTTCAACAATGGTTTCTTTGATCCATTCTTCCCGTTCCTCCGGCGTCATTTTTTCATCGCCCCAATTTCCCATCCAGTCTGCCAGTGTCGTTCCAAATCCTGTCAGATCTTTATATTCATTTATCAATTGAGTTACCGATTCTCTGGTGTATTTTTTCACCAATTCTGAACGATCGAAATATTCTTTTGCTCCATAATTTTCGGCAAATTCGGGCGATACCACAATATTCCAATTAACAAGATATGTTTCGAGCCCCCTTTCTTTTGCCATTTTAAAAAGCGTTTTGTAAAAATCTTGCCATTTCGCAAGCTCCTCGTCATTAAATGGAGTGGCTTTGGGATAATTCTTTGCCCGAATCATGTATGGAAAAGGGTGGTTATTCCAGAGACTCACCGCATTAAACCTGTTTTTCACACACATATCTAAAAATGCTTCCCAAAATTTCAAGTCCTTGCAGGTTTCCAAGTGCACATCGTTTGTTGGACCCGGTCGGTATGGTGACCACGGAAGATTTATTTTTACCGCCCTAAACGCATTAGCAGGATTTATTTGTTTGGCCTCAACTTTAGAAATATCACAATCAGTTCCTGTTTGTTCTATCAAGTCGAATAACCCATATAAACATCCTCTTTCAGAGTTTCCAATAATATAAATTTGGCCCTCGTTTAAAATAATGTTATATCCGTCATCTTTATTTTCTGAGCGGTAACCTTCCAGTTTCGGGTTAAGCGAATCATTTTTAGTGATGATAATTATTCCCTGGTTTGCCTTGTCGAGTTCATTTTGTCGAACCACAAATCCTGACTCTTGAGCATGTTCTTCAAGTTTCGATACTCCGTACTTTAACACAGAAGAACCCTGGTTAAAACTGACGTGAATTGTTTTACTATTACCACATGAAAAGAATATTAACAATATGAATGCGCACAATAACTTTAATATATTTTGCATGTCCTCATCCATTATTCAATTACTATTGCGTCAAAATCCTGAAGATGATCTAATGTAAATTTAATGATTGTGTCACCCTCAAATTTTATTGTGTTGTCCGACTTTAAACCATATACTTTTTCAGGTTTTATATCCACTTTAAATTCAAAGTTGATATTATCTATTTCTAAAGGCTCAAAATAGCTGCGGCCATTGAACCCCGACAAGTTGATCAAATTAATGATGTATTTATTATAAGAATCTGTTGTATCGGAATTATACCTGAATTTATTAAATGTTATTTCAACTTGTGGAGGAGCATTGGTATTAAAATCCTGTGTGATTTCAGGATTAATATAGTCTATCACATCCAACAAGATATCTTTATGTGCAAAAAAACCATAGGTGTGATACATTCTTCCAATTTCCCATGGTATATAAACCATTTTTGATTTGTTCTTCTGATAAATACTAATACCAAACCACCCGGTGGGCACATGTCCTCCAATTCTTTCGGGCGGACCTTCTCTTCCTTTATCAAGCAAAGGCAGGTAAAGTTCACTTTCATCCGAGAATTTACATTTCATAAAATTACATTTAAGAAAACACTGATGCAATTTATCCTGCCTTTTAATAACAGCCTGATCTTTTAATTGCAGATAATATTTAAATGCATCAAAAGAAGATTCCTTAACTTTTGTACCAAATAATTCTTTTAATGCGCCAGGTGTATCCATCAATGCCTGATTAGTAGCAATAACATTTACACCATCATTCGTGAGCCTGGTAAGCGCCTCTATTTCCTTTTTATTGAAATTCCTGAGATGTCCAAGTATAATTATTTTATAGTTTTTAAGTTTTTTGTAGCTAACAGCAAAGTGTTTTTTAAGAATAAGATCGAATTGAATATGTTCCTCTTTGAGGTTTTGCTCAATTCCACGCATTTCTTCCATAACAGGCCCGCCTGGCCAGTAAGCCTCTTTTATAATGGCAATTTCTGCCATACTTTTATAGTCACCGTAATACTTTTCGTTCCTGGCGGCATAAGAATAAACCTTTTTAATTACATCAAAACCTCTTTCATCTTCGTAATCACGAAGGTCACCCATCAAACTAATATCAAGTCCAGAACCATGAGCCAAATTCTGATATAATCGATTTCGAATTCTTACGGGCGGTACAGCATGATATCTTGAACCAAATGTTATTTGTTGTATACTTGAACTGCTTGATATTTTATCATCAAAGGTTGATTCAACTGTATTAACATTTTCAGAGGCTATGTACGCGAAATAAGGCAGATGGTGAAGTTCACCCTGGGCTTCATGTCGCATTATGTCAACATAATCGTCATTATAAGTGCATAAAGCAATATTGGGTCTTTTCGACTTTAATAAATCATGTACCCTTTTTAGTAATTCGTTGGTTGTATGCTTTCTGAATTCATCATACTTTTGAAATACGGGATCATTCGGATCTTCAACTGTTGGTAGTTCCATTCCACCGGAATACTCTTTAAACCGTCTTTTATCGTTCGGGTTTTGATCAATACCATGATATACCCCATGATAATAATCCCATGTTTTGTAACCAAACATATTAATAAAAATACCATCAATCGGATAATTATCAAGTACTTCCTGAATAATTGCAAATGCATGTTTTTGCATGTATTCACCATTCACAGAGGTTACCAACATGTCGTAATTATCGACTCTTTCACCTTTAGGTGATATATAGAACCAATCGGGATGGTCTTTTAAAAAACTCTTATGTGCACGACTAAAGTCAAAACGAACAATAACTCTTATTCCATTTTCATGACATAAAGAAATTACCCGGCCCAGCATATCGCCTTTAACATGCGGGTTTTTATAATGAAAAAAAAGTTTTGTAGGATAAAAAGCCATTATCCCGCCTGCATTTATAAGCAAGGTATTTGCCGAAAACTTGATTAAATCCTTAACCAAAGAATCAGGATTCAAAGCTCCTTCGGGTGCAGGCAAGTTTGTTTGTATCAGTCGAAGGTTATTTTTTTCCCACCAAATTGAAGTATCTACGGTTGGATCAATTTTTTGAACGGCAGGAACCGCCGTATTTTTTGTTGATTGCTGACAAGAGAATAGTGCAATAACGCAGATACTTAATAGAATGTGTTTGATTTGAAATGATAATATGTTTTTATAATTTTTCATTTTTCGTTCCTTATTTCGATTTTTTTTACTATCAATTATAACCGTTTTATCAATACCACCCAATCCTGATCAGGTAAATTATTCTCAAATTCTGGTGGATTTCCCAATGAACGAATTCCGCCGCCATTTATTGATTTTATTGAGCCGATTTGCAATTCACTTCCGGTTAATGGGTTAAACCAGTGTACGCTAAAGCTGTTTTTGGAAATGCTTAAATCGAGCGTATAGGATTTAGAATTTGGCAAATAAATAGCATAAATCTCATCCTTCTTGCGCAAGCAATACGCTTCTTTTGAGTTAACCAAACCATGTTCGGGTTGCATTTCCCAATAGGGCAGGTATGTATCAAAAAATTCTTTAGCATAGTTTGTAATTTCCCAAAGACGGTTTCTTTGTCGCCAATCTTCCGAAGTTAAATCATTATGTGGATGCTTTGCTCCAAAATACCATTCAACACCAGCTCCTCCCGATAACAAGGTGCCCCAAAGGGCGTACCGTCTAAGTGTAGAATGATTAGGATCTTCAGCATCCGTCATGGCACCATCGTACCACATCCCAATTTCATCCATAGTAATCAGCCAGGGGTGACCAGCACTATCAGATTTTAACCTCCAGTTAGAGACTATCTCTGGTGCTGTTTCCCGTTCTGCATGTTGGAGAGAAATACCATCCAGATACTCAAAACCAAGCAAATTTGTTAAAATGTCCTTTCGTATACCCTCACTCGGTAAGGTATGTAATACGACCGGATGATTATACGGGTCGTGTTCTTTAATAAATTTTGCCATTGTCTTTCGTTGTTTATCATTCTGAGATGGCATATCTTTCGCCCAGGGTACCGGCCCATTCTCTTCACCCAGATTCCACACCAACCCCAAATGATGTCCAAACCTTGCAACAAGTTCCCGAAGGTATAATTGGCGAAAAGGTCCGGTATCTCCATTATCGAGCATGGTTTCATTTTCTGTTTCCTGTAACACCACATGCAATAAAATGCCTTTTGATTGCATATATTCAAATATAATTTCCCATTGATCTAATTTGCTCACATCAAATCGGGTAAAATCATCAGGACTCACATAAGGCCATGCATCTTTTCCATCGCCTAAAATATTTAAAGTCAAAAAGTAGGCTGAGTTCATTCCTTTTGACGCTAAATAATTGATAGCCCCGATCAATGATTTTCCTTTTCCGTTTTTCCAGGTAGGATCACCCGTTTTCCAATCATTTAAATGGGGCTCGTAAGCATGTATATTTTCTGGCGCAGCAGCTTCTCCTTCTCTGGCCTCAGCTTTGGTGCGATATGTACCATCAATATCAATGTAAGCCAATAGGTTTTCCGGACTATTTGTTCCGGCTTTAAGCCAATAATTATCGGTGCCCCTAAATTTAAAATATTCATGAGAGGCTTCTATTCGGCCGTGAGCCCGAAAATCATCACCGTCTTTATCTGATTTAATAACTATAAAGTTGCCTTTAGCATTCGAGACAGAAACTGTTTCTCCCATATTTAGATCATCGTTTAGGGCAATACGATCCCCTTTGCTTAGTTTTGCCGAGTATGACCATTTCCCTGTTTTGTCAGGAGTAAATCTCACTTGCCAAATGTTTCCTTTTTTAGCACTGGTTTCGGCTGCATCTCCATCAGCTGCATAAAAACCACGAATGCTTTGCTTAGTATCTTTGTTTTTAAATTCAACACTTAATCGATAGTTTAAAAATGGATTTTCTTGAGCCGCTTCAGATGTTTCGGGACCTTTGAAAGAAAGTGTGATGGTATGCCATTGCATAAATACTTTTGTGGTATCTAATATTTTAGATAGGGGCGCTACATCTCCTTTGGGTAATTCCAATCTTTCAACCGTTGTTAGTTCAGGTTCACCACCATGTCTTCCACAGCCTGATGCAGTGTATACATAGTTTCCAATAACGGCAAACCCGGTACCATGCCTGCCTTGATTTAGAGAAGGCCATTTACTCCATAGTTTTGTTTTGGCGTTATAGGCTTCTACTTCATTATGGGCATCCTCTTGTTCGGCGGTTTCGCCCCCGCCAATTATAATTGAATTGTTCCAGCCAAAAGCAAAATTTCCGGCTCTCATGGTTGGAATGGCTAAATTATTGGTTACTGCTTCCCATTTTTGAGTTTTGAAGTTGTATACATTACCGTGACTAACAGTTAAAGCCATATCTTGATCTGTTATTTTTGAAGTGGTTCGGCCGGCAAATGCATAAAGCTTATTGTCGACAACTACAGCTTGAAAATGATCACGTGCATTCGGCGCATCAGCCAATGTTTTCCATTCGCCAGTTTCGGGATTATATTCATCAAACCAAGGTTTATAACCATTCATATGGCCATTTGTAATACCACCAATTAAATAGACTTTATTATTATAAACCACTGCGCCAGCTCCACCTCTTCTTCGATGCTCAGGAATAGTGTCACCATATACATATTCATCACGTTCGGGATAATAAATAACAACCCTATCAACAGGCGTTTCGTTTGGCCATCCTCCGGTCATGGCACCAATCAAATAAATTGCATCGTTAAAAACTACTGGTTGAAAGTGATGTAACTCAATAGGCGTAGCCGATTTCTCTGTCCATGTATTTGTGGCAGGATCAAATACCGAAGTAGGATTAATTCTTCTCCCACCCATTAAATATAATTTGTCATTGTAAGCTACAAGACCTGCCTCATGGCGTGCTGTTGGTTTTCCTACCGTTGTGATAGTTTCCCATTGCCAATTGCCTGGTGTTGCGTTGTTACAACTTTCAATAAATAAAATACTGATGATAGAGAAAAAAACTAATGCTCTGAAAATGTGGTTCATAACTTGCTTCTCCTTCTTTGCTCTCATAATCGGCATTCCTTTCGCAATATGCATAGTCCTTGGCTACAAAAATGGGGCACACTTGCATACAACGGTTTGCGTATATGACTTGTGGCGGTTTTTAAAGCACTTTCTTGTCGGCTTGAAATAAACTTCCTTAAATGCTCAAAGCTTGAATTAACCACTTTCCCCGCCATGAGTTATATACGCTGTTGGCTGCTGTTATTTTCATTGTCTAGCAAGTAAATCAATTACTGTACCGATTAATATTGCCGTTATTGAAAAAGTTATCATGCCCAATATGTAAGCAGAAAACGCTTTAACATAATTGATAATCTTTCCTTTTCCATAAAATTGTCCAAGTCATATATATGAACCCAACAATCACTGCAACCTGTATTAGATTAAAATCTATCAGACTTTGAACGACACCAAAAGCCGCATAAATAAGCATTCCCATACCCATAACGAAACAAAAAAGTACTAGAATTTCAAATATGTTGACTTTGCGTTCTGAAAAAAAGTTTGACCCATCCTGCAATAAAGATAGCCATGATAATATTTGCATAGCCATAATTTCCTTGTATCCATTTGGATATTGAAAGAGTCGCTGAGTCTTTGTTGCCTGACAATTGTACGTAACCATCCTCAAAGTGAAAAATATTATTGAATATAGTATAAATAAGACGTTACTATTAAAAACAATACTGGTTTTACCAATCTATTTCTATCTTCATTTAAAAAGTCTTTTATGCTTTTCCCTGGGTTAGTGGATAGTTCGCGAACGGTAAATAAAAAACCTTTTTCAAAACTCAAGACAGAACAAAGTTCTTGAAGCAAATAATTTGCATCAATTCTTGTCATTGCTTTTGGATGACCTCAAAGTTAACAGTATTTTTGAGTTACCTCTGATTTGCATTTTTGACAGATTCCCGACATCATCTATTCCAAGTTTCGTTTTTTTAATTCATTTTTCAATGCTTCGTATTTCTTTGGTTTTTTCAAGAAAATATAAATTAAATACAATGGAATTAAGGTGAGAAAACCCCACGAGTTAGCAGCTACGCTGTAAATTATTATTCCAACCAAAAACCCAATAAAAAATGCGTCTATTATAGGTGAGGGTTTGCTGTTCTTTACTACTTCGAGCAATTCCTTATTGGATAATTGAGATAGTTCATTCTGGTTCATTTGTTCTGTATTTCGTTTATTTTTTCGAATTTAATTTACTTGCAAAGTCTTTTATAATAGCAGCCAACGTTCGAGCATAAACCCTGTAGCCGCTTCCACTGTCGTTTCATAAAAGTACGAAATTTTCATTTAACTTCATCACTATCCTATGAAACACCCGCGGCTATTGGGTTTGATGCTTTGTTGGCAATAGTTTTATATACCGAATTTCTGATATTTAATTCTCTATTCATGTTCATCATTTTAGAAGACATTTTATTCATTGTATATGCAACTGTAAGTTTATACTCAGGATCATGAAATACAAAACTTCCTCCCGCACCAAATCCACCAAAAGCTTTTATAGTTTTTGCAAAATCATGCTTTTTAGATGGTTTCATAAATCCAGCGTGGAATCTAAATGCATCCTGTTTAAAAACAATATCTTCCCATCCTTTTATTGGGGCTTCAGGATATTTCATCAAATATTCCAGTGTCTCTTTTTTTAAGTGTAAAGAATGATTCCCATCCGTTAATGAATCAATTAGAGAGGCTAATCCTCTTGCATTCCCAATGCCTCCACCAGCCCCCATCTCAAGTTGAAGTATCTCAGGTTTATTAAAGTTGGAATGATTACTAACAAACGGAGGATTTAACATTGATTTGAAAGAAAGTGACCAAGGCTTAAAGAATTCAAAAACAAACTTAAAAGGCATAGAAAATAGTCCTTTTAGCTTTGAGAAAGGTCTTAATGTGGCAATTTTTGACCAATTATAGTTATTTTCAACACCAATTCGGACTTCACCTTCAATATTTGGAAGTATTTCCTGTTCAATAAATTCTTTAAGAAATCTTTTCCGGGGTTCAATTCTTGAAAGTAATGAGCTAATATACCATCCTATGTTCCAAACATGATATCCTTGATAATGTCCAGGGTACCAAAATGGCTTTTGTTTAGCTATTACTTTGTCTAAAAACTTCCGGTTTTTTATTTTCTCGGAATTTAATTTTTCATCTATGGCCGAAAGTCCAGCTCTGTGTTGAAGTAATTGCTCAACAGTTATTTCTTTCTTGTTTTCCATCCCAAACTCAGGCCAATGTTCACAGACTTTACTGTTATAGTCAAATAATCCTCTGCTGTGGCAAATAGCTAAACAAGTTGAGGCTATAGCTTTTGTGGTTGAAAATATAGGTACAACAGTATTTTCATCCCATTCGTTGCCTTTTTTCAGATCTTTATATCCACCCCAAATATCTATCACCTTTTCATTGTTGTGATATATGCAAAGTGATGCACCTAACTCTCCAAATATTTCAAAGTTTTTTCTAAACGAGTCGGCTATTTCAGTATAATCTTTTTTTATGTATCCTTTTACCTTCATGTTCTCTTTAAATTATTGCCAACGTCTGTATATATTCTGTTGTTTTTATACCGCTGTATTGGAAATATAAGGAAAATTGTTTATATTTCCAATTAGCAAAAGTAAATTTATTCAGAGAATTCATCTTTTGGGTACCGAGTGTTATCAACTGCTTAAAAAAAAGGTAAAATCTCCATCATTTTTAAACCATTTCATCCGAATGACCGGATATATCGCAGATCTGTGCCTTGTTCAGGTAAAGGTATGGAAAATGATGAAATGGAATCAGGCGGCCAAAAATTTCCACCATTATATACCGCAAAAGTTATCGTACCTCCCGCACCCGATATAGTTGATTCCTGCTTCTGTACAATCCCACACGCTACCCCGCGTTTTAACTTTATTGTGAGGAACTTCAATGCCCCTCACAGAACCGGACTTGTGAATTTTCCACATCCGGCTCCTCAGTTTATCTCACCTTACACGTGACCCATAAAAGCTGTGCATGATTTTCGGTTCGGGCTACGGATAATGATCAAGATATTCTTTGAATCTCTTCCAGTTCATTTTCCGTTTCTGACTATGTCGGTTTAACCATTTCTTCACCATATTCAGGGTAAATCTGTAAAACCTGGCTATCCCTCTGTAGTTCTCACTCACTCCATAATACTGAAAATGTCCTCGTAATTTGGCTCTCAGTATCTTCCACCAGTCTTTCGTTGCTATCTAATTCCTGATAGATTTAAGCCACGCATTCATCTCCTTGCATTTGGCTGTATATTTCTTGCGACTGGTTTTGCGGCCTACCTTAAAATAGCCTCGCCTCGACCAGTCACAGTAGTGAGTAAATCCCAGAAAATCAAATGTATTGGCGCGGCGTTTCTGGCTCCTGGCGTTCTCCCGTTCAAACCGTCCAAAACTTATGTTCCGGCTCTTCGTCAAATGAATCTCCAGTCCATACTGGGTGAATCGGTTTTGTAAGCCCCGTTCTATACGGTGCGCTTCTTTTGCATACCGTACCACGCACACAAAATCATCCGCGTAACGGATCAAATCACAAAAACCGTTCATTCGCTTGCCCGGCTCGTCAAACTCAAACTCACCTCTAACGTTTGTCTTGATATTGGCTTCCAGGAAATGAAACCTTTAACCCAAAGCAATATGGAATATTTCGGGACTCGATACCTTCACCCTGTTAGATAACAGTATTCCAACAGGATTCACCTTATCAAATATAAATCTAACAGGGTGAACTTGCCTGTCTGGGTGCTGGCACGCACAGGCTAACGTTATGGCTGACAAACTGCCTTCAACATGGCTTCGTATGATTTGTTGCCGCCTCATACGCATGGTTCCGTGCTGGTGGTTAGCCTTTGCACGTTCCGGATTGTCCGGCTTGCTTATATTAGCTTCGCTTGGCGCACTCATATTGTTTCCAATTCATTTTTGGTCTTGAGTTATTCCAAACATGGCACAACGTTTACTGCTATGCAAAGTTGCCCGAAGCGCAGCGCAGGACAATTTGGGAGAGGGCGGTACTCCGCCCGAACCGCATAGCCGCTGTTATGTGAAGTGGCGTGCCTCTTCCAACGAAATACCCAGTGTGAAGACAGGACGTATTCACACTGGTAAAAAATCTCTTTATATTGCCAGGGCATTAATTGACATGACGACTGCTGCGATAAATGTTGTTACAGCAAAAATCAGCTTTAAATACTTTGGGTTTGTTTTAATTGCCAATTTGCCACCGAGAATACCAGCCAATATAGCAGCAATAGCCAAAGGAATAGCATATTCCGGCTCAAAGTGTCCACGCATAGTATGACCTATAAACCCCATGATTGCAGTAGCAGCAATCATGGCTGATGATGTCCCGACTGCGATATGCATAGGGACCCCACACAATAAAACCATTAGAGGAATCTTGAATGAACCGCATGATATTCCGACAGCCCCAGCCACCAAACCGGCGAATGCTGTAATAGGTATTGTATACCAAAGATTTACAACATACTTTTCACCATTGAAGTTTCTATGCCAATAACCAAACCGTTTATCCGTTTGAATAGGTCTTTCTTTAATTTTAACAAGCATAGAAAAGCCTGCCAAAACCAGGAATGCTGACAAAACTATTTTAAGAGTTACCCCGCTTATATAGCTGGAAAAGTAGCCTCCGACAAATGCCATTATATCAGTCGGCGGATCAATAACCAAAGCAAGTTTCCAATCGACCATTTTTTTCTTGTTAAAGACAAGCATCCCCGTTAATGCTGCAATCATAAGAATAAATTGACCCATAGTAGCGGCTTGATGCATTCCCAGTCCTGCAATAACAAGCAGTGGGACGTAGAAATTGCCTCCGCCTCTTCCAGACATGGTCATAATAAGGCCAATGGCAAAAACCGACAAACTAATTATTATTATCTTTGTCATTCTTTGCTCTTACCTTGTGTAATATGTTTCAGCAATTTACCGGGTTTAAAATCATCTACTAGTTCAGCGTAACCCCCTTCAAATATTCTTACATTTTCAAAGCCGAATGTTCGCAAATAAAAATAAATCATTGTTGAACGAACACCGGAAGAACAAAAAATACCAACAGTTTTGTCGCGAGGTATTTCTGATAAGCGATCCGGTATTTCATTAATGGGAATATGTAAAACCGGCATATGATGCACAAGGCTAAATGCAATTGTCTCTAATTCTTCTTTAGATCTTACATCCAGAAATAAAGAATTTTTTGAAGAAAGATGCATTGATGGAGTAATTTTATGTTTTCCGCTACCAAAAAAATCAAATGTCATTGATTTCAGTATTTCGTCTATCTTGTTCATTGTTGTTTTCCTAATATTTGTAGTGATAAAGTAAAGATTGATTAAAAATGATTAATCAGTCGCCTCTCCACCAACAGTAGCAAGTTTTTCTTATCTTCATTTCTATTCCTTTGACTTTAACCGTTCACGGATGCACGGTTTTCTATTACCTAAATTGAGCGGTTTTTAAAAAAATAAAAAACCTTTTGGGTTTATAATAGTTTGTTATTATTTTAGTTGTGTAACCAATAAAAAGAATAACAACAAAACCCAAAAGGTAGCCATAATATGCAGAAAAAAACCGATACAACGCAACCTAAAATATCAAAAATTGAGATCACAAAAGATAAAATTAGCGGTCGTGGTGGTCTGTTGTTTTTTCTTAGATATATTGACCAAATTCGATTCTATTCTCTATTTGAAAACGTTTTTAGCTTTTTAAAAGGCTCTTCTAAAGGACTGGGATACCGTCAGTTTGTCAAACAGCTTTTTGCTTGGTTTATTGATGGTACGGATATGTCAATCTGTTCTTTTGATCGTCGAAAAAACGATGAAGCCTATGCTGCCGTGCTCGAAAATCGCCCGGAACAAATGGCAACATCCCATCAAATCAAAAGGATGTTTCGCAAGTTCAGTTTTGTTGGGCAAATGATATTTCGGTCTCTTTTGTTGGAGATGTTTATTTGGCGACTTATTATTGAACAACCCAAAGAAGTTATTCTTTTTGGTGACAGCGTAGTTTTCGACAATGACGGCGCTAAAAAGCGTGAAGGCTCAAATGTGACCTATAAAAATAAAAAAGGATTCCAGCCTATGCAAATTAGTTGGGGGCCTTATGTTGTTGATGCGCTGTTCCGAGCCGGAGATGTTCATTGTAATCATGGCAGCGACTTTATAAAGTCAGTGGGGCGTCTGGTCAAAGCTATTCGACGTCGCTATAAAGATGTTCCAATCATTCTGCTAACAGACAGTGGTTTTATGGATGACCAGAACTTTCGGTTCTTTGAACAACGCCTTGGTATTCATTATGTTTGTGCCGGGAAAATATATAACGATATTAAACAATATGTTAACAATCTTAGTTATGATGCTTTTCGTTCTTATAGACAGACATGGACTTTTGTCGAATTTGCTAATCGCCTCAAATCATGGAAGACATTTCGCCGTTGTATTTTTACCTCTTAGAAAGCTGAGGAAAATGGTCAACTCTTATTTGATTTTGCACAACCGGATTCAGTAATCTATACCAATATAGGCCGAAACAGTGAGCTTGGATGAAAAACTAATCAATGCTGGTAGTGGCAATTATCTCAAGGCCGAAAAGATTATCGAGTTAAACCACAGTCGAGGTAGAGCTGAATTAGTACACCGATCACAGAAAGAATTTGCTGGAAGAGAACAGTTACCATTTAAGCGTTTCGGTATGAATAGAGTTTTTTACTATTTGATGATCATCAGCCATTTTCTTTTTGAAGCATATAAAAGGGACATCCCCTGTGAAGCAGTACCAGTTACCGCTTACCCCAATACCTTTCGTCGGATCATGATTGATTTTGCAGCCAAAATTGTGACAACAGGCGGAAAAATTATACTAAGGGTAACACAGACAGTCTATGATTCCCTGAAGATTTTAAAATTATGGTCATTCATTGAGGAGTATGAACCCGCATTTGTGACGTAAAACATAATAAAAATTAATCGTATTAAAGAGCTAAACAATGGGAGAAGTATGCCGTTACACTGATAATTCTCTGACTTTAATGCAAAATCAGTTCAAAAAGCAAGGTTGATTGCGTAATAAGAAGTTATTTCAGATGAAAACAAATAGAAAAAGACGGCACCGGCAACATTTTGCGCCGTTTTTATTTGGTGCCCTTATAAATCGATCAATTTAGGTATTAGTTATCGGCACGCTATTTCACACAACGGTTGAGTGTATGTGCCGTAAGGGATTGCGGGCTACTTGCCTGTCCACCGATACGAAGGCTTGAGCAGGCTACAACGCTGGAATACCCTCTGAAACCCGCATGCACTATACCATGTGTTGTGCCGTCGTGCATTTTTTTTAATTATGTGTTTTTAATTCTTTACCGCATTTAAATCCATCGCCAAGTTTTTCTCCAATTGACCAATATTCTCTTATAGTTGAACAATAAATCAAAGGGTTAAGCATTTTAATGTCAACTTTTTTATCGTCAATGAATTTATCGTTATCGATATGAGTTTCAAGTATCTCACCAATTATCATTGTATAATTTCCAATATTGAATCAGGTTTTCCCAATTCTCGTTTTGGTAATTCTGTATTGCAATCCACCTGTCATTATTGCCATTGGTAGCGTAGTTTGGAAATTTAAATGGACTGGCTTGATATTGTAAATGAATAATCCGATGTGTATTATTTGAAACAGAATCAACCATATGACCAAGTATCTGCTTTATTGTCCGGTTCTGACTATTTCGTTTATTCATAATCGTATCTTTAGGTAATTCCGTCAGTTTTGATTCCCAGGTTTTTATTCCTTGTCAAATTCCGTTTGTAATACTTGAAAAGTCCATAATTATCAATTTAGTTTATCGTTTAGCAGGGTGTTTTTTTGCATGCGGCACAACGTTCCGCAAATATGATTAGTTGCGGAATGCGGGGCACTTTCCTGTCGAGATGCACCGAGGTTTGTGCGGGTGATAATGTTGATTATCAGCACTGAAACCGCAATTAATTATATTTTGCTGTTATGTTATGCCCAGTATTTATCTATTTCAATTTCTCAATATCATATTCGATATTTTAATGTCAGGATGATGATATCCTGTTGGGGATTTATCAACTGAAACAATTCCTCCTGTTATTGCCTCTTGTGGGCACCAATTGATACAAGCCAAGCAAGATTCGCAAAGGTTTTGCCAAACTGGTCTACCCTCAATTATCTGGATATCATTTGCAGGACATATATTTGCACAAATTCCACATCCATTACAATTACTATTTACTTTAAAACTTTTGTCGGAATATTTTACCGCTTCTTCATAAGACAAATAATTGTCGTTGGCTAAATTACGATAAAGAGATAATGTTTTTTTCTTACCATTTGATAAGAATGGGGTCATAATTAAGTTCAAAAAAGCTGGATTTTCATATCTCCCTTTTTTTTTGCTCTTAACATATTGAGATATAGCTTTTCTTTTCTTTGCCCAATTATTAAAAATCTTTTCTTGTTTTCTCGTAGAAACTGGACTAGAATTATCTGGCATGATTACGGTAAAACCGGCAGATAATTTTCCGCCTTTTTCTATTAATATTTTATCAAAATTAGTTATAGTCGTATGGGACCAACCTAAACAGGTACAAATAACAAAAATATATTTTGAATTAATTTTTTCTAGTTTCTCTGCAAACTTTTTAACCATCACAGGCATCCCTTGAACAACTGCATTATAAACGGGAAAAACAATTCCAATTATATCGAACTCAGGAATAACGATATCCTCTTCAATTACATTAGCAATAGGTATCTTGACTCCATTTAGTTCTTTTGCAATATCCCTTGCAACAACATATGAATTACCTGTCCCTGAGAAATAATATATTACAGTATTCATTTATTTAGTTTTGTTTAAAAATTATTTTAATCATTTTGAATTGTTCCTTTGTAGTGTCCTGTTAATATTGGGCATAACGGTTGGCAATAAGAAACGCAGGGCATTTCAAAGCCCCTACCTGTCAAGTTACCAAGCCGTTTATTAATTGTTATATCGTTCAAATTTAGTACTTTACGCCCTATTTTTTTATTGCGTGTTGTGCGTTCGTGCTTTTTTTTGTTTGAAACTTTATCAGTTTATATCTACTTACAAATCCGCTTTTTTCAATAGTTTTCTGTGATGCCAAATTTTCTATTGCACATCCACAACTCGGTTTCATATTGTTATTTATTGCAAACTCTCTCAGGTTTAATAAAATCTGAGAACCAAAGTATTTTCCTCTTTTTAAAGGATTAACCCAAACACCCAAATCACAGAAATTCCAATCCAAATGTGTCCGAATTACCATTCCACATCCAATTAACTCATCATTTTTATTAAATGTAAAAACACTCTCATTTTTTATAAAATCAGTTAATTGCTGTTCTGTCTCAAAAAGTTCCTTTATTGAATCGTCTTGTATTAGCAATAATCCGACTGATGAAAGGTTTACTTTTTCCATTTTTATTTCCAAATCCTTTTTAATTGTCGGCTCAATATAATCACGATACATTGCTCCAAGAACTGAATAGTAAAAAGAACATAATAAACAATTGCTTAGCAATAGAGAATCAAATGACTTGCAATATATATCTGTAATTGATAAATCCTTTAAAACCTGACCAAAGAATTCTTTGCTCTCTGTGATAAATTTGTCAATCAAATAAAACTCTATCAGAATACCATCATTATTTTTAATTGCATAACCAATCTCTTCATTATTAACCTGAAGAAGATAATAATCAGAATTATTTATCATTATCTCTATGAATAATTCCTGAAATTCAGGTAATGAATTCAAATAATCTGTCCGATATTTTTTGATTCTATCAATTGTTGTTTTTTCAATTATCATAATTTGAAAAAGTTACTGTTTGCGGTCTCCCAGCATGACGCACAACGGTATATTGTATGAGTAGTGGCAGATTGCGTGGCACTTTCCCGTCAAACCGCTACGCAGTTTGAGCGGGCTACAAACCTTGATATTTACTACATCACCTGCTATTACTTATACAAAATGTTAGTAGCCGTTTTTTCTTCTAAGTATATATATGATTGAGGAGCACAGAATTTTTCAAAAAAATCTGCAGGGTCAACACCTTCTTCAAATTCCTCATATGTATCAATGCCTATCGAAAATCCTGTTTCTACATTTTTATAGTATTCAAAAAAGTCCTTTTTACTAATTCCACCAACTTTACTGAATTTTTCCCAAAGTCTTTCTGGAGAATCTTCAACAATTTCTCCTATTCTAAAATATCCAATAATCTTCTTTTCAGGAGAAGAAGAATATACAAACACCTTGTCTACAGGTTTTTTAAATATTTTCTTTCTAAACTCTACCTTTTTTATGCCTGACATAATAGCTTTAGCATAAATCGGTTTAATTGATAATATAACGCTTGTCAAAATATCCTTCATTTTTCAAACTTAAATAATCTTCTTCATTTATTTTAGTGACAGTCTGCAATTTATTTTTGAAGCTGTCAATTTCATTAATTTTCTGCAATCGAATTTTCTTATCCATATATGTAATTAGCCTAAAGATAATTACATGTAGCCATCCCTTTTCTTGTAACATTTCATTCAATTGCTGTTGCGAAAATACTGTCTTTTTCTTGACAATATTCCATAAATCTTCAAAGTTATCCACCTTTGTCGCTGATTCCAAAATCCCAATTGGCTCTATTGCTTTATTAGTCTTGGATGAATAAAAGAAAAGTAAATCACCTTGTTTAAAATTCTTAACTCGGGTATTTGAAATATAAGCTTTTACAATTGTATTTCCTTGAATTTCATTTACGCTATCAGGTGCAGAATCAAATAAAGTTGGAGGTCTTAATTTCCCATCCTTAAACAAACTACCGTAATATTCTGGACGTATTGGTATTACGAATTTATTTATGGTTTTTCCGTCATGATAAAATGGATGAATTACCATTAAATTCTCATTACTTTCAATTTTGTTTTTGTCTAAACTCTTTATCATTCTGATTTCACCAAGTCCTTGTGAATTTGTAAAAACTTGTTTTTGAAACCCAAATTTTTCAAGTAACGATATTAACTGTTCTTGTTTTTCATAAACGGTTAAGTATAAATGCGCTATTTTATGATTGATGCAATATGTAAACATTTTATTTAAGAATAGTTCTCCCAACTTAATGCCGAAAGCATCATTAGAAACTTTTAATGTACATATTTTGAGAACTTTATTGAATATTCCCTCTATCTTATGGTCTTCTACTTTCTCAGAATTATAAATTAAAAGAGCTTGCAATTTATCTTCAACTATCAGAGAATAACATTTTCTATCTTCTTTTACGCATTTATTTAACCAGTTTTGAAATTTATCAGCTTCATAATCATTACGCAAGCTGTCAAAAAACTCTTTATCAAAATGCTTTTCAATGAATCGAATACTATGTTCCCGTAAAATTGGGTGTTGTGGTATTTCAATTATAAATTGTTTTTCTAATATCCCAAGTGCATCTCTGACTGTCAGCACCTTATCTTCAAATCCAAATTTCATTGATTTGGAGTGAATACCATTATCCTGAGTTACAAAAAAATCAACATATCCTTTATATAATTGAAATAGTTGTCTATTATCAATTTTATCATTAATTTTTTCGTCTTTGATGCTTTCAAGAAACTCTTCTGTTGGTTTTGCAAAATTTTCAAGTCTTTGATATTTTTCAAGCTTTGATAATATTACATTTTTTCGTTCTGTGTTTTTGTCTCGCTCAATATCTTTAGGAATTGCGTCGGGGTGATATAAAATCTTACAATCATTTGAGATTGCGAGATTATAAAATTTAGAGAATTCCCTTTCGATAACTCTGTTATCCTCTAATTGAATCAGAATATTTGTATCAATCAGTATTTTCACAGTTTATTCATTTGTGGGGTATTTCTTTAAAATGGCTACTAACGGTTACGTATATGAAACGTTTGGCGATTCGAAGCACTTTCCTGTCAAGTTACAAGTGCTTTTGATACGAGCTGAAACGCTCGATAACCCACTGACTGCCAAATGTTTTATATACGATGTTATGCCCAGTTTTTATTTTCAACTCATTACTGTTACTAAATCTAATAGTTTTAATCCTATTGAATTGTCTCCAATTATCTTAATCTTAGTTTTATATTTCTCTTTGTCCCTATCCGTATTTGTGAATATAATCCACGCAATATCATCGGGTATTTCTACTGAAGTATGAATATCTGAACTTCCCAAATCAATAAAATCCCATTTATCTGTTTGTCTTTCAATCACCCAATCTTTTCTCAATTTACCGGTCAAACTGGTTTTAATTTTTGTTCCATTGTCATAATTGGTAAAATCACGATATAAATAAGGCAAGGCAAACATAAAAGTGTCGTATAATGGCTCAGAATATTCAGTATCTAATAGAATTGGTTTATCTAGAGCCAATCGAATTTGCATTTGATGATGCCATTTTTCGGTATATTCTCTTGCTATGTCAAACCAATTTTCCGATTCAGTTTCTCCAGCCCAAGCGACTGCAAATATTGCTTTGTCATTTGGATTTTTACTTTTCAAAAAGTCATAAAATTGTTTGTCTGAATATTCCAACAAATCAATAAGTATTGTAGGGCTTAATCTCCGCGAAACAATCATCCAGTCTTTATTTAATTTTTGAATGTGCTCAACTAAATCCTTATACGAATTAATATTTGGAACATTTGAATCATCCACAAAATTGTCTCGTTGAATAGATAAATTTCTCAATGAACCGTCGATTATATGTGAAACCAAATCCTTAACGGTTCTTCCATTTATTGGAGAAGGCTTTAACCAATCAGAAATCTCTAATCCTTGCAATAATTTCAAGAGTTCTTCTGTCAGTTTTGGGAATAAATGTAATGTTTCAATCTGTTTCATATTATCGTATAAGTTCGTTAAATTGGGCATAACGTCTGTATATATTCTATTGTTTTTATACCGCTGTATTGGAAATATAAGGACAATTGTTTATATTTCAAATATAGCAAAAGTAAATTTATTCAGAGAATTCATCTATTGGGTACCGAGTGTTGTCAACTGCTTAAAAACAAAAGGTAAAATCTCCATCATTTTTAAACCATTTTACCCGAATGACCGGATATATCGCAAATCTGTGCCTTGTTCAGGTAAAGGTGTGGAAATTGATGAAATGGTATCAGGCGGCCAAAAATTTCCACCATTATACACCGCAAAAGTTGCCGTACATCCCGCACCCGATATAGTTGATTCCTGCCTCTGCACAACCCCACACGCTACCCCGCGTTTTATCATATACCGATTTTATTGATTTTTTGCGAAAGATGCAAGCAATTAAGTTTTAAGGGAAAAGAAAGTTCAAAGCCCCTTGGCAGTGTGAATTTTCGGGAGCGTTCATTCATTATATATAAAATCGATCCGGATATACGTACGAATTGCCGGCGAGTTCAATTGTGCCTCATAACCCTAAAGCCAAAGGCGCTGTGTTTTTGCGTGTTTTAAAGCATCGATTCAATCTGCTGCTCGGACGTCCGCCCGGCCAGACTCTAGAGTTACCTGCGGGCGTTTCAGGAGGTGGAAACCGCCCTGATCCGGGAGCGTAAACAAAGCGAGCGGCTAAAAAGCATCGAAACACAGATCGCCCTGACGGTTGAGACCTACAGACAATTGCGCATCGAGTACTTTAAGGGGGTCGGCAATTACATTGATGTGTTGACCGCATTGACCGATGAACAGCGACTGCGCCGCGATCGGCTGTCAGCGCAAATGGATCTAATCGAATACCGGATTGATCTGTACCGGGCGCTGGCAGGCGGATTTGAACCGGCTAAAGATTATGTAAAAAGCCTTTGATCGTGATGGTGGGCATTCCGTTCGGAATCGTCGGCGCGGTGATCGGACATATTCTGCTCGGATACGATCTCTCCCTGATCAGCCTGATGGGGGTCATTGCCTTGTCCGGCGTAGTAGTCAATGATTCCCTGATTATGATCGATTATGCCAACCGGCAGCGAAAAGACACAACAGCATTTAAAGCCATTCACCGGGCCGGTCTGCGGCGTTTCAGACCGATCATTCTGACGACGTTGACCACGTTTGGCGGACTCACACCGATCATACTGGAAACCTCCCGGCAGGCGTATTATTTAATCCCCATGGCGATCTCTCTGGGATTCGGGATCATTTTTTCAACGGCCATTATTCTGATCATTGTCCCGTGTCTTTACATGATCATGGAAGATATCGTGTCGCTGACAAACCGTTTCGGAAAACCGGCGTAATCTCTTGTTTCAACTATGCGTTTCATTTCTTAAATTAATGCCCGTTACAGGCTAATGGTCATTCATTTAATGAAACACCCTGGACAATGAAATACTCTTTGCGCAACATACTGCTGGTTTCGGCAGGATTGATCTCGTTTGTACTGGGAGCGGTCGGAGTGGTTCTGCCTCTTCTGCCCACGACCCCGTTTCTGCTGCTGTCGGCCGCCTGTTTTATCCGCAGTTCGGACCGTCTGTATTCATGGCTGATTGGGCACCGGTATTTCGGTGAATACATTCGCCGTTACCGGGAACACCGTGCGGTGACCCGGAGGAACAAAATTGTATCCATCTCGCTGCTGTGGATCGTGATCAGCATATCCGCGTTCACGGCCGTACAAAGCTGGTGGCTGCGCGGACTGCTGTTTGTAATTGCGACCGGTGTGACGGTGCATATCCTGTCTTTGAATACCTGGAAGGATGATGATCAGTAAGGACGATGCATGCATCGTCCTTACGCGCTGTCCTTACCGATGGCACATGACTGATCATCCTTATCGGTCATCCCCCTCTCTACCCTTCTACATCATCAGCGCGCACCGGACCGCGTCGATTTATCGTCCAGGCCTGCGTACTTTGGCCCGGCACCACACCGCCTTGCGGTCTGCCACTGTTCCAGATGGGTTCCCAGGTTTCACGGTCATTGCGGTCCGGGGTCATGTCTTCAACCGGGGGCACGGTATCGCCGGTTTCCTCGGTCCACTGATCCAGAACACGTCGCATCAACTGCAGGGTCTCCGCATAGTCCGGTTCCAGAGCCAGATTGTTCAGCTGATGTGGATCGGTTGTTACATTGTAAAGTTCCTCCGGATGCCTCGGCTTGTCAAGAACCCGACACTGGGCCAGGTTCAATTGTCCGCGTTTCTGATGTTCCACCAGTTCCAGATAAGCGGACTGGAACAGTTTGCCGTAATGGATAATGTTGAATCCGGTATACTGCGGCAATTGATTGCGGATATAGACGAATTCGCCATGTCGCAGCATGCGCTCATGATAGCGCTGACCGTGCCAGTTGCGTTCGGCAAAGGCGAAATCACGTAGCGTTCGATCCGGATTATCGAGCATGGGCAGCAGACTCACGCCCTGCAGGGATGCCGGTACCGGAACCCCGGCAAGTTCCAGAAGGGTGGGCGCCAGATCAATCGTACTGGCCAGTCCGGAAACAACAGAAGGCTCTTTCCATTTCCACGGCGCATGCACGACAAACGGTGTTTTGATACCGCTGTCATAGAGCCAGGTTTTGTCACGCGGAAACGGCCGACCGTTGTCCGTCATGACAATGATCACCGTGTTTTCATAGACGCCCTGCTTTTCAAGTTCATCGACCACCTTGCCGATATTGGTATCATAACGGTGCACTTCATCATAATAATGCGCCAGATCCGTGCGCGTCCCCACACCGTCCACCTGATACGGCGGCACTACCGCGTCCTCCGGGAGATGCGGGCCTTCGGTCATAGCCAAATCCCAGTCCCGATGCGCATCAATCGCTGCAAACCACATGAAAAACGGTTTGTCTTTGGGACGTTCCTGTAAACTTTTCACCCAGTTTACCGCTCCACTGACACCCCCCTCATATTTTTGATCAAAAGAATGAGTGACGTCACCATTGAAATGCCACTTGCCGGCCTGAGCGGTAAAGTAACCGGCCTTGCGCAGTTCATGCGGAAACTGCGGCAGGTCTTTCAAATACGGGGCATCGGTCATGTGCAGTTCCGGCGCGCCGGTGTTATGCGGATAGCGGCCGGTAATCAGACTGGTGCGGGTGGGACTGCAGGAACTGGTGGTCAGACACATATTGGTAAAGCGAATGCCCCCGGCAGCCAATTGATCCACATTCGGGGTCCGTATGGTCGGATGGCCGTAACAGCCGAAATCCGATACAGATATATCATCACCAATAAACAGCACAAAATTCGGTTTTTCCGGATCAGCATGAACAGTTTTGGTCTGCCATCCAGTTGCCAACAGTGCTGCCGCGGCACCGGATTTTAAAAATTGACGTCGGGTTGACATAGGTGTCCTTTCTTAAGGTCAAAGTTCGAAAACTCTTTTCATTGTAAAACAAATATTTTTTCAAATTCAAATCAGCAGCAATTGAAAAGACCGGCTAATAGACAGTATTTTCTTTGCAAGCCTGATTCTATGCGTAACTTAATTATGGAATCATTGGACGCAGAGGGAAAACCAAGAACCAAACATTCATATAGAAATACAACCATTCAAAAATAATATTCAGGCCCTTAAAGATTCCCAACTATTTGAAAGCATAATTTATATTAACTTTTGTTTTTCTTTGCGAGTTCTGCTTCTCTGCGTGATATTTATTCGGCTTTACATTTATAGTATTTTTGCAGCTCATAAAACGCCAGTTTCCTCTGACCCTGGTCCGAAATCAATCCCTTGCGGTTCCAGAAATCCTGAATACGTGGCAGGGGGCGGCGCGGGGAGCGAAAATCCTTGAGAATCCAGGGGGTCATGCCCTGAATAAAATCCACTTTGTTCAGCATATCGATATTGTGTCGATAAACAGAGGCCTGAAATTCCTCGGACCAGCGCGTCAGAGAGTCTCCATGCATATTGTACAGCGCGCCAGCGCCAAATTCACTGATGATCACGGGCTTGTTGTAGGCGCTCGTCCAGGTGATACTATCGCATTTGGCGGGCAGCCCGTCGTACCAGCCGATATATTCGTTGCAGCCCAGCACATCCACGACCTCACCAAAGGGATCATCAATCAACAGGGTATACTCGTCCGTGTAATGCCGTTCCATGGCCGCCGTGAGCAGCCGAGTCGGGTCCAGAGCGCGCGCCTGTTGCGCCAGTGAGGTCAGAAAATCGAGCCGCGCTTCCGACAGCGGCGTTTCATTGGCCATAGACCAGAGAATCACGGACGCGCGGTTTTTGTCGCGGTTGATCATTTCCGTCAATTGATTTTCCGCATTTTCATAGGTGTGCTGGTTCTTCCACTGTATCGTCCAGTACACCGGTATCTCGGACCACAGCATCAAACCCAGTTCATCCGCCACCCGGGTCATCCATTCGTTGTGCGGATAATGCGCCAGTCGCACAAAATTACAGCCCAAATCTTTGGCCCATCCGAGCAAGATCCGCGCATGATCCTCGGAAAAAGCACGCGAGCCGTCTTCATACGGGGCTTCTTCGTGAATACAGATTCCACGCAAATAGACGGGTTCACCGTTGAGCAGTATCGATGTTCCCTCGGTCCCGATAGAGCGGAATCCGATCCGGTCGGACAGCGTATACGTTTCTGTCTTGATGATCACATCGTACAATTTTGGTGTTTCAGGAGACCAAAGTTTCAGATTATGATTGAATTGTATTTCAGCCCGGCCATCCGCATCTGTCTCGGTTGCCTCCCGGATGCCTGCCTCCGGAATATGAATTTCTATTTTTTGTTTCTTTTGTACACCGTCCAGCTGCACAAATCCCGTCATTTTCTCACTGTTTTCAGGATCCAGTTGTATCCTGTAATCCCGGATAAATGTTTCATGGGTGCGCACCAGCATGACCCGTCGGGTGATACCGCCGTAATTGAACCAGTCCGTATTTACAGTGGGCACCGCTTGCATATGACGTGTATTGTCCACCATGAGGATCAGGTCATTTTTCCCCGCTTTGACCTGATCGGTAATCTCGAAATGGAACGGCGTGAATCCCCCGATATGTTCACCCAGTTTTTCACCGTTCAAATAGACCCGGGCGTGATAATTAACAGCCCCGAAATACAGGAACAGCCGTTCATCAGGTTTGGGCTGCACCTGAAAATAGTTCTGATACCAGATAGTGCCTTCGTACAGATAAAGCGATTCTTTCTGAGAATTCCAGTCACCCGGAACATTCAGCTGCAGGTCTGTATCAAAGCTGTACTCTACGCGCTCCCAGCGCTTTTGCGGTTTTTCATTTTTAAAAAATCCGTTGGCGCTGGGTTGGTACCGATAATCGTAATAACCCATCTGATAGGGATCGATCACAATGGACCACTTGCCGTTCAGGGACACCGTTTCGCGATGATCCACATTGATGAGCGGCATAGCCCTTAAATTTACAGCAAACAGTAAAAATAGAAAAAGAATATGAATCTTCATTTCAACCTCATTTCACAGATATTCAGAAACAGTACGAATTTATTTCACCTGTTCAGGCTGTATATGCATCACAAATCCGCCTGCCGGCGCCATCTCAGCCTGAATCACCGTTTCTTTCATCACATTTATTGTTCTTTTTGTCAGTTTTTGCGGGAACCGATCAGCGTCCGGTGCATCCCGCCAAATTTGAGCCGAATAAGACACATCCTCCTGAAGAAATCCCAACGGAATATCCACCGTCCGGGCTTGTCCGTCGGTCAGAGCGCCGATATACCAGTCTTTACCGGTTCTACGGGCAACCACAATATAATCATCCACATTGGAAACCGGCACTTTGGTGTCATCCCAGGTGGTGGGCACATTGCGCAGCACATCCAGACCGGCCGGACTGTTGCGATAGTTATAGGGCGAATCGCACAGCACCTGCAGCGCGCTCTCATAAACGATCATCATGGCCAGCTGGCGGCAGCGGGTTCCCATGACCATCGGTGACGGTGCTTTATTTTCTGTGACAAAAGAATCCGGCATCACATTGACAAATCCGCCAGGCGTAAAATCCATTTCGCCCAGCATAGCGCGTGTATAGGCCAGAGTCAAAGTATGTTCCGGGGTGATGCGGTCACTCCATTTGTTATATTCATTGCCCAGAACGCCTTCGCGGGTCAACAGATTCGGGTAGGTGCGACTGAATCCGGTGGGTTTATAAGCGCCGTGAAAATTTACCAACAAATGATGTTCCGCCGCTTTTTTCACCAACCGGTGATAAAAATTCACCATCTCCTGATCATCCCGCGCCATGAAATCCACTTTGACGCCGGCAATGCCCCATTTTTCATACAGCGGAAACGCTTCCTGCATCTGCCGGTCGGCATGATTCCATTCCAGCCACAGCCACAGGCGCACATTCTTTTCACGCGCATACTCGACCAGGCCGGGGATGTCAATTTGATCTGTAGACCGGGTAATATTCACATCCGGATTCGGTGCATTCGGATGATCCTCTGTGGGCTGAAACGGCTCGCCGTACCACTGCCAGTCCACCAATTGATACGGCCAGCTCATTTCTGAACTAAAGTCGATAAAATACTGCATGGTTCGGGTATTTGAACCCAGCTCAAACTCCGCATCCGGGGCGTAGCGGTTGCACCACCACCAGTCCCAGGCGCATTTTCCCGGTTTGATCCAGTCCGTATGTTCTATGGCGCACGGGTCATTCAGATTGGCGATTAAATCCGATTCGATAAAATCGCCGGCAGATTCACCGATCATGATCACACGCCACGGTGAAACGCGCGGCGCAGCAGAGCGCACACACACCGGGTCATGTCCGGGCAGCGGAGCCATCAAAGTCCGCAATGAATAGTCATTTCCGGCGCGCCCGAGATACATCCCGGCCCAGTCCGTTAAATCCGCTTCCGCAATCGACAGCCACACGGAATCAGAATGTTGAATGAGCATCGGCAGGCCGTACACGGTTTCAGAATCAAGGTCGGCAATTCGCTGTTTATAAAATTCAGACTCCTGATGCGAGGCATAGCCGCCGTAGCTGACCGCCCAGACATCGCAATCAAATCCCAAATCAAATTCCGTCAAATCCCCCGTCAACGAAAATGAATCAATTGCAGACTGTTTGGGGATATGGTAACGCAAGGCAACACCGTCATTATAAACCCGGAAATGCATGTTTAAATGTCGGTTCGGCTTTTCTGATTCCTGCAGTTCAAGAATGAGCTCACGATAGTGATTCATGACATTTTTTCGTTTGCCCCAAAGACGCTGCCAGGTATGAGTATATTCCGTTTTCCGGGCATCAAGGACCTGCCAGTTAGAAATCATCTCAGGCATATCTTTGAAAACCAAACCGGTATTCGACTGTTGGATGAGCGGTCGATCTTTGAAATCAACCCAGAATACCAATCGTTTGTTCTGCGTCAATGCGGCTGTAACCTCTACACGACCGTCCGGTGAAACACATTTATAGGAGCTGGCAGCAGATAAAATTGACGAAATAAACAGTACAAAAAGCAAACAGCGTGAGGTTTTCATGATGACTCCCGGGAAAATCTATTTCTGTTCCATTCGAAACGCAAAGTAACAACTTTTTTTTGAGCAAATAGGTAGATAACAACATTATTAAAAAAAGATGAATAAAGCAATAAATATCCGGCATATTTTGAATAGTCGATAAAAAAAACGGAATGATTTAAAAGCGCCCGGTTTATCCTAAACAGAATCAATGTTCGATCGGTTTTAATCATTGTACCGCCGGGACCGATTTTACGCATTCATTCCTGTAAAACCGTTCTCAGTTCCGCAAGTGTATCCTGATAGCGCGCAGGGAAGCGATATTGAACAGCTGCAGCGAATCCGTGCGGTAATCGTACAATTCCTCTTCCGGCCGCGATGTGACAAACACATCAGCCTGAATGGGCGTCAATTGACCCTTTGCTTTCAAAGGCGTTTCATTAAAAGAAATAATGCCGACATCCCGACCGGGACGATAATTCTCTGATTCCAGTCGCCCCACCAGGGCGACCCGTTCTTCATCCTCATGGATTACAAAGCACATGCCGGATTCTACATTCACCTCAGATATACGATGCACCACCCGAGCCTGTAAATCAAATGGTTCGCAGAACCGGTAAAAACCCTTTTCCATCTGTTCAGTCATGATACGGCGCGATTCATTGCCAGGCGGATCAATCACCATCATCATGGAGGTATAGCCTTTGATCCATTATGAAACACAGACCTGAGCGAGCCTGTTTAGGATGAAAACGGTGAATGGTCGGGAAAAACAAGGTTACTATTCCGGTTCGCAAACAAGCCTTCCTCTGTCACCGGGCAGATCTGCCCGGTGCTCTTTCTCCTGTCAATCCGCTTCTAACTGTAAAAGCCGGAAAAAAGCAAATCTTTCTGAATCTTTTTTAGATTCATACATCTAATTAATAAATATGTAAAAGGTTACACTTTTTGTAAAGGAGATCATTCATGGCAACTGTAAATCTTACAATGGATAAACTTGAAGATACATTGAAAAATAATGATATTGTTTTGATAGATTTTTGGGCGGAATGGTGCGGACCCTGCAAAATGTTCGGTCCGATTTATGAAAGCGTATCGGAAAAACACCCTGATATTGCGTTTACCAAGGTAGATACCGAAAAAGAGCAGGAACTGGCCGGCGCATTCGGTATTCAATCGATTCCCACCTTGGCAATTTTCCGCGACAATATTCTCATTTTCAAGCAACCGGGCGCTTTGCCGCAGCAAGCCCTGGAGGATGTTATCAAACAGGTGCGCGAACTCGATATGGATGAGGTCCGGGCCGAGGTTGAAAAGCAAAAAGCAGAGCAAGCAGAAGCCAATTAACGCATTCAAAAAGCCCTGTCAATTATGACAGGGCTTTTTTTCGCTGTATTCCGGGGAACAGGTCATATTTCAAAAGTCATTCAGATATTGGTAACAAAAAAAAGCGCCGATATTCAAAACACCGACGCTCTTTGTAATCAATAACATACTATTGGGTGGTTGTTTTCAATTCATCAAACAACTGCTCACTTGCCTTGAGCTTGTCCTCATTGCCATAGACACAATAAGGGCTTTGCGACAGGACATCCTTGATAAAAGCACTCATGTCCCGGATGTCCTGGGCTGTGGTTGATAACACAGCATTGCGTTCCTGTTGTTTGTCTTCCGGTGTGAGGTTTTCAAAGTACCAACGCACCGCCACATCGCCTTTCTGAGACGGCGTCAGGGGACGATCCATACGCGCAATCGTACCGATAATATACCGCGTCATGGCTTCCTCATCCGCTTTAAATGACTCGAGATAATTCACCATCCCTTGATAATTATCCAGCGTCTTTTCAAGATTGGGATCCCGATAAGAGGCAAAATAAATACTTCCGTCGCGCTGAATGACGCCAAACCCGCCATAGGCTCCGCCGATCACCCGCAGCTGATTGGTCAGCCAGTCCCTCGACAGAATTTGACCAAGAACCAGCATCTTGCCGTCCCAGTCATAGCCGAGCTTTTTGTAATCATAACCCTGCAGCACATACTGCACTTTGGAGGCCGCCAGCAGCCCTTCATTGACAGGCTTGGGTTCAAGCGCCCATTTGTGCAGCTGCACAGGCAGATTGTTAAAGGACTGCACTACATTCTCGGCCGCCTGGCTGCCTTTCTCAAAATCATCCTGTCCACAGGTAAGCGTCACAACCACATTGTTCTGATTGAACAGCATCTCTGCTGTGGATTCCAGATTTTGCACAATCGTTTCAAACTGGTCATCGTATGATTTGACCAGCCGGGTGACAAACTCATAATAGTCCAGACCGCCGCTGAGTTCATCAAACAGTCCGGCATGGCTGTAATACGACTGAAGACGGGTTCTGGCGATTTGATAACCATTGCGCTCCACATACGCCTCGAGTCTGGACTGATGACGGGTCAGCAGGGTTTTCAGACGTTCTTTATCATTATAAATCGAGTGATTCAATATTTCAGCCACCAGTTCCGCAGTCTTGTCCAGCTTGGAGCTCATACATTTGGTGCGGACCACCAACTTGGGTAAAAGGTTATCATTCCGGCTGTCCCGGGCATAACCGTTCACAGTCACCCGGAAATCTCCGGTATGCAGATTCAACTGATTATCCAGCTCACCATAGGTATAGGTGTCTGTATTCAAACCGGACAGCACTTTTGATAATAACGCCACCCAGGGGATCATTTCATCGTTCAGAACCCGCGCATCGAAATAAAGCCGCGTATAAACCACATCATTGGTAAATTCTTTATGATACAGCAGCGGCGCATTGACGGCAGTCTTTCTTCCACCTCGTACCATTCAGTCTCGGCATCAATATCGCTCAGCTTCAACATCGGTATAGTCGCCAAAGCCTCGGGTGAATCCTCGCGCTGCTGATATTCAATCAATTCCTGTGTTTCCTGAATCAATGCGGCTTTTTCTTCTTCAGAAAGCTCCTGTTTGTATTGCTGCAGCTCTTGCTGCGTTTCGGCATTAATCTGCTGCTGCAGTCCGGGTTTGGGTTTTAGAGTTAACAGCAGCGCATGCGGATTATCCAGCAGCTGTTCGCGGATCACCTGCTCGAGATATCCGGCTTTGATATCCGCTTTCAGCGCGGATAAATGCTGTTCCCATTCCAGACTCAGAAACGGATCGTCTGCGAAAAACCAGCCGTTCAAGACATTGAAATTGTAGGTCAGACCTTTTTGCGCGTCATCCCCTCCCGTTTGCGGAATTCAAGACGGTTCAAAGTGCCGCGCACAGCCGTTGAATCCACACCTTCTTCTACAACCTGCTGCAGCGTGTTCCTTACAATGGATTTAAACTGTTCGTCCTGCGCCGGATCAGCATTCTGCACCCGAATCTGAAACACCATTTGCTTCATGGGATCGATAAAGGCGCTGACATCGCGGCCAATTTCGGCCTTTTGCAGCGCTAAACGGACCGGCGCGGATTCCTGATTAATCAACACATCACTGAGTATATCAAGCGCATAGCGCAATTTTTGATCCGTATTCTTTCCGCACACCAGGCTCAACGAAAGGTAGGATTGACCGGTTGTGTCCGTGCCCTCTGAAATCGGATAATATTCCGTCACCTTTTTCATTTGATCAAAAGGTTCCTGCAGGGCAAAGGAAACCTCTGCATCGGATTTTTCATAGGCAGCGAGATATTGCTCATTGATAAACGCTAGTTCTTTATCCAGATCCGCGTTTCCATACAAAAAGATATAACTGTTCGGAAGGATGGTAATATTTGCGATGAAAATTCAAAAACGCTTCCTGCGTCAGGGATGGAATGGCAGACGGATATCCGCCGGAAGAATATCCGTAACCGTTGTCCGGGAACAAATGTTTATCAATTTGATATCCGAGTTCACGGGTTGGACCTGGAAAAGGCGCCTTTCATTTCATTATAAACCACCCCTTTGTAGATCACCGGACTCTTTTCATCCGTGAGCTCATAATGCCATCCCTCCTGTTTTAGAATACGCGGATCTTTGTAAATGAGGGGATTAAACACCGCGTCCAGGTATACATGCATCAAATTAAAATAATCTTTATCATTCATGCTGGCAACCGGATAAATCGTAATATCACTGCCGGTCATGGCATTCAGAAACGTATTCAGCGAACCTTTGGCCAGCACATCAAACGGACTTTTCACCGGAAAATTTTCAGAACCATTCAGCACACTGTGTTCCATAATGTGCGGAGTACCGGCATCGGATTCGGGAATGGTTTTAAAGGCAACACTGAATGTCTTATTGGGATCATCAGCGTCAATTTTCAACAGTCGCGCCCCGGTCTGTTCGTGTTCGAACAGCAGACACTCTGAATTTACTTCTTTGACAAATCGTTTTTCCTTCAGCTTAAATCCATGGTAGGTTTTACCGGTCTCAAAAGCTAAACACATGGTCACCCCGACAATTAATAGGATTGAAAACACCAACATCACATACGTCTTGAATTCATGCATATCATCACCTTTATCTGTTTGATTATTTGTTTACACATCACTTACGGTAAACAGAGCCAAAAGTTGCATCATAATCCGGTTTGTACTCTTGACTTTACATCACAAATAATCCGGTTAAAATAAAGTCTTTGTATCTGATATGCAAGATAAAAAGTGGACATGCATAGATTTCCCTGTCGGCTTGTACCCCTGTGAATTGAAATCCAAAACAGATTATTTAAGCAGCGTCGCCTGCCGGATTACCTGATGAGCCGCGGTTTGCAGTCTGATCAGATAAACGCCGGACGCAGCCGGAATCCCGTTGCGGTCAACACCATTCCAGGCAAACGAATGCAAACCGGCGCGTAAAAACCGGTCAGTGATGACCCGGACAAGCCGTCCGCTTGTGTTATAGATGCAAAGCTTGATCGCGCTGTTTTTTTCAAGCTTGATATCAATTGTCGTATTTGGATTAAACGGATTCGGATACACGCGACTGATCCGCAATACTCTGAGCAATGGGAGCGACGGTCAGACATGTGGGACAGGCATAACCGAACCAGTACAGGTAAACAACTTTACACTGGTAACTGCTCAGGGTATAGGTTTCATTCTCTATACTTTCAAGAGTAAAATCCGGCGCATCGTCGCTGACCTCAAGACCAAACCCGACGGAGATACTCAATAATAACAGTGTTAACATTTTCATCGTTTTATTCTTCAAACTGTTCGATTAACCAGGTTTTATTTAACACCTGCATCCTGTGAATTAATCCACCTAAATGTTTTACAGATAAAACTTTTTACGGTTTTAACGGGGGTCACAGGAAAAGTACGTCCGAAAACAGGTTCCGCGTTTAGAAAATCAACCAATCAAAAAAATGTATTTTAGACGGGTAATGGTTTGTTTTTACGATAAGCCAGCCCCTGAAATGTCGCGATTATCTCATTGGACTCGTCATAAATCGTCACCCGGCAGGACGACAGCTTGGAATTCACCGCAATCTCTTGCGCATACGCGGTCACCACACCGCTGCTAACTCCCTTGATGAACTGAATGTTCACATTAATCGCCAGTGAAAACGTTCCGTGTGAATTGGTTGCGGCTGCAAACGCATAATCGGCCAGCGTAAACAACGCGCCGCCATGCACCACCTCAGCGCCGTTCAGATGCTTGTCTTGAATGCGCATGCTCGCAACCGCCTTGCCCGTTTCTACAGAAACAAGTTCAATATCATTATGTGCGGCAAAGCGGTCGCGTTTTTCGAAAAATTCTTTGATCTTTTTCAAACTCATGATGATGCCCTAATGTATTACGGCTTTTTCTTCGCCTGTTTATGACAGGATCACAGAATAGTGCGGATGATTGGTGTAAAAACAAGCCAACCGGGGTTCAAACAATTCACAGTTCTTGATTTAATCCTGTTGATCGGTGCAATCCTGTTATCCTGTCCCAAAAGCAAACAGCCGGAGCCTCGGCGTCACTCCGTTAAAGCTGTGGTATCGTGTTACAGATAATCCCGTAGATCCATCACCCGGTTGGATTTCCCGGCCGTGCGTTCCAGGGTTTTGGGTTCGACCAGGGTGATTTTTGCGGATATGCCCAGCGCCTGTCGCACGCGTGACTTTATCTTTTCCTCCATAACCCGCATCACACGCATTTCATCGGAAAACCATTTTTCATTCAGCTCAACCTTGATTTCCAGAGCATCCAGAGCGCCTTCCCGGGTGACCACCAGCCTGATAATGCGGCTCGGTTTCTTCCATATCGACCAATACGGTTTCAACCTGAGACGGAAAGATATTCACACCGCGAATAATCAGCATATCATCCGTGCGTCCGTGCGGTTTGGTCATGCGCAGCAAACAGCGGCCGCATTCACAGGGTTCATCGAACAGCGTGGTGATATCACGTGTACGGTAACGCAAAACCGGTATGGCCTCTTTGGTCAATGTGGTGATCACCAGTTCTCCGGTTTCACCGTACGGCAGCGTCTTACCGGTTTTGAGATCAATGACTTCGCAGAGAAAATGATCTTCATTAATGTGCATGCCGTTTTTCTGCCCGCATTCCATAGACACGCCCGGTCCCATAACCTCGGAAAGTCCGTAATTATCCGTGGCGCTGATCGCCAGCCGTGATTCGATTTCATCGCGCATACTGTCGGTCCACGGTTCGCCGCCGAAACATCCCACACGCAGTGACAAGTCCCGTTCAGGATCAATGCCTTTTTCCGCCAGCGCTTCCCCCAGATAGATCGCATAGCTGGGTGTACAGATCAGCGCCGTGCTTTTAAACTCACGCATAATCATAATTTGACGCGCCGTATTACCGGAAGACACCGGGATCACCGTGGCGCCGAGTTTTTCAGCGCCGTAATGCAGCCCGAATCCGCCGGTGAACAGCCCATATCCGAAAGAAATCTGGATGATATCCATTTTACTTACACCGCCGGCGGCCAGCAAGCGGGCAATACATTCCGACCAGTTATCCAGATCCTGGCGCGTATAACCGACAACCGTCGGCCGACCGGTGGTGCCGGACGAGGCATGCAGCCGAATCACGTCTTTCAGGGGCACCGCAAACATGTCATATGGATAATTGTTCTGCATCTCGTCTTTGGTCGTGAACGGCAAACGCGTATAATCGGCCAGGGAACCAATATCCTCCGGCTTTACACCCGCCTGATCCAGTTTTTGCTTATAAAACGGCACTTTGTCATAAACATAGCGGACGGTTTTGCAAAGACGTGATTCTTGCAGAGACAGCAACTCCGGCCGTGCCATGTTCTCTGCCTTTTCATTCCAAATCATGCTCAATCCTTTCCTTGTTTCCGGGAGATTACATTGAATAAATCTGTTCGCCTTTCAAAAGCGTGACATTGTTTTCCATGAGCGTCTCGATGGCTTTTTCCGTGTATTCCACCCGGATGACCATCACAGCTTCTTTGGAATTTTCTTCAACAAAACCGTACATGTACTCGACACTAATATTGACATCGGCCAGCACGCTCAGAATTTTGTTCAGACCGCCAGGTTTGTCCTCCACCGCACAGGCAATCACGGTATTTTCCCGAAGGGTAAATCCTTCCTTGCGCAGAATCTCCAGGGTATAATCCGGTTTATCGACGATGAGACGCAAAATACCGAAATCCGAAGTATCCGCCAGAGCCAGGGCGCGGATATTTACTTTTTCCTTGCCCAGGATACCGGTAATTTCCGCAGCCGTCCGGCGCGGTTTTCCATAAAAATAGAAATTTGACGTACTTGCATAGGTCCTGTCTCCTTTATAATGCCCGTTCATCAATCACACGTTTCGCCTTGCCTTCACTGCGGGCAATGGTTTTGGGCTCGACCAGCTTGACACGCACAGAAACGGCGTGGCTTCTTTGGTCAGGGTGGTGATCACCAGCATGCCGTCTTCACCCTCGGGTACCGGCTTGCCGGTTTTCGGATCCAGAATCTCGGGTAAAAAATGATCCGCCCAGATATGCAGCCCGTCCTGTCCCACACATTCATTGGCCACACCCGGTCCGATAATCTCGGACAATCCGTAAATATCATAGGCTTTGATATTCCAGAGGTCTTTGATCTCTTTGCGCATGCCGCTGGAGGCGTGAATCTCCTTGACCTCTTTCATCGGCAGCACAAACATGTCGAACGGATAATTGACACGCAGGGTTTCCTTGTCTGTAAGCGGCAGGTTCTGCAGATCATTTAGAGACTGAATATCATCCGGCGTGCCGCCGCTCTCCTTGAACGCGTTTTGATAACAAGGCACATGATCATAGACCCGCCGGGACACCTCGCGCAGCCGCTCCAGCTGCAATTCCCGCAGCAATTCAGGGTCGATATACTCTACAATATGCTTTATTCAGGACTCCTTTGCTGAAATTCGAAACGTGAACAGGCGCTCACTTGCGCTGTTCGCGTCCCAGTTGAAACGCTTTATTATTGATTTCGATTGTTTTCTTCGGCACCTGATTCTGAATGGCGCTGATCCATGCGGATTCATTAAATTGCAGCAATGTCGACAGCACGCCCAGCAGCACGACATTCACACTCTTGATATGTCCGGCGGTTCCGGCCAGGTCGCGTCCGTCCACCGGGTACAGCGCCGCACAGTGCGATTCCAGTTTTGTCAGCACATCATCCGGATACTCGGCTTTGCCGCTGGCCACAGGCATGGGATCGATCTGCTGCGTATTGACGATCACGACACCGTCAGGTTTCAGTGCATCAACCCAGCGCAGCGATTCCATCAATTCGAATGACAAAAGCACATCCGCCCTGCCGCGTTCAATGGTCGGCGAATCCACTTTTTCACCAAAACGCACGTGACTGGACACCGAACCGCCGCGCTGTGCCATGCCGTGCACTTCGCTCTGTTTGACATCCAGTCCCGCCGCCAATGCCGTGTTGGCCAGCACTTTACTGGCCAGAATAATTCCCTGACCGCCCACACCCACAATTAATATATTGATTGTCTCGCTCATATGATCTCCGGTTTATGTGATATTTTACGTTCTCATGTTTTTACAGCGGCTGTTGCAATCATTCACTGGACAGGATAACAGGATATTCGGGATTTACAGGATTCTTTAAATAATATTTTTTTATCTATTTAAACATCTTGTTTCAACGTCTATTCTGTTGATCCTGTTATCCTGTCTAAAAACCATCTCTACTTTACCCTCCGGATCGCATCAGACGGACAGATCTGCTGACACACACTGCATCCAAAACACATACTGTCGTCAATCACCACTTTGCCGTCATGAATGCTGATGGACGGGCATCCGATCTGCAAACAGCGTTTGCACTCGGTGCACAGTTCGGGATCGATCTGCATATGCCCCTCAAATTGCTGACGGTCCACCAGTACGCAGGGACGTTTGGCCACCACCACAGCCGGACCGTCAAACTCCATAGCCGACTGAATCGTTTCATGCGTCAGATCCTTGTCAATGGGATCGATGCTGCGCACAAATCCAGCGCCCATCACGCGCGCCACGGCTTCAAAATTAAACTCGGGCACGGTTTTTCCCTTTAGGGTTTTGCCGGTCCCCGGATTGTCCTGATGTCCGGTCATGGCGGTGATGCGGTTGTCCAGAATGATGAGGGTGATATTGGCCTGATTGTAGACCGCATTGGCCAGACTGGGAATACCGGAATGAATAAACGTGGAATCACCCAGCACGCTCACGGTTTTCTTTGCTTTGCGCTGCGGCAGAGACCGAACCAGTCCCTGAGCCAGGCCCACACTGGCGCCCATACACAGACAGGTGTCCATGGTGTTCAGGGGCGGCAGCGTGCTCAGCGTGTAACAGCCGATATCGCCGCTGACCACGGCGTTCATGGATTTCAACACACTGAACACGGCCCGGTGCGGACATCCGGCGCACATCACCGGCGGACGGCCGGGCAGCCCGGATTCAGGCTCGGTAGGCTGAGCACCCAGCAGGTTTTGCCGCAGCAGTTCCGGAGAATATTCGCCGGTACACGGCAATTTATTTTTGCCAATGACCTCAATTCCCTGCTTTTTCAGTTCATCCTCGATCACCGGTTCCAGCTCTTCAATGACATAGACGGTTTTGTGCTGTTTGGCAAATTCAGTCAATGTTGCAATGGGCAGGGGATGTGAAACCCCCAGCTTGAAAAAGGACGCCTGCGGAAAGACCTCGCGCGCATAGGTGTAACTCACACCGCTGGTGATCACACCCACCTGTGAATCACATTTTGTGACAACATTCAGCGGACTGGATTCGCTGTATTCCAGCAGCGCGTTTGTGCGTTCGCGCACCTGCACATGCCGGCCGCGCGCATGCGCCGGCACCATGACATACTTTTTCGCATCTTTGCGATAAGCTTTCTGTGCCGGGACCACACGATCTTTAAACTCCACCACGCCCTTGCCGTGACAAATTCGGGTGGACAGACGCAGAATCACCGGCGTATCAAACTGTTCGCTGATTTCAAACGCCTGCACGACCATATCCTTGGCTTCCTGACTGGAACCGGGCTCCAGCAGCGGGACCTGGGCGAATCGGGCGTAAATTCGCGTGTCCTGCTCGTTCTGGGAGCTGTGCATGCCCGGATCATCCGCAACCGCCAGTACAAATCCGGCATTGGTGCCGATATAGGAACTGGTCATCAGCGCGTCAGCCGCCACATTGACCCCCACGTGCTTCATTGCAGCCAGCGCGCGGCGTCCGCCAATGGCCGCGCCGTACGCCACTTCGAATGCCACTTTTTCGTTCACAGACCATTCAGCATATATTTCATCATAGGTGGCCACATTGGCCATTATTTCAGTGCTCGGTGTACCGGGATAAGCGGCCGCAATCTCGACTCCGGCTTCCCAGGCGCCGCGCGCCACCGCTTCATTTCCGGATAAAAGATGTTTCATGACTCCTCCAGTGATGCTCTGATACGATTAAGATTTGACGCGCACAACACCGTCAAATGCATTTTTTACAGTGTCTTCTGGCTATAACAGTTTTTCACCCCCCATCCAGCGCCTCCCGCAAGGTGCTCAGCAATTTATCAATTCTCAAGGGTTTCTGGATCAGAACAACATCATGTTCCACAATCCCCTGCCGGGAAATCACACCGATGGGATATCCGGAAATATATACAACCGGAAGGTGCGGATTCAATTGATGAATGACTTTGTAAAGTTCCTGACCGTTCATACCCGGCATGACCACGTCGGTTAAAAGCAGATTAATGCTGTCACAGTTTTCCTTGTACATACGGATACCCACCTCCGGTGATTCAGCAGATATAACTGTATAGCCGTATCGGGTCAACACATCGGTGATAAAAGTGCGAACCGCATATTCATCTTCTACCAACAGCAGCGTCTCTGAACCATGCGGGAGATTCATATCTTTATCATTTGCTTCTTTTTTCAGATGATCGTCAACAGCCAGCGGAAAATAAATATTAAAGGTCGTGCCCAGCCCCACCTCGCTGTAAACCGAAACATGTCCGTCGTTCTGCTTGACAATCCCGTAAATCGTGGACAATCCCAGTCCGGTGCCTTCTCCAAGCTGTTTGGTTGTAAAAAACGGATCAAAAATTCTTTTTTGTATTTTTTTCTCTATCCCGGCCCCTGTGTCACTCACGGACAACAAGGCGTAACGCCCTTTTGGCGAACCGGCTTCCTGTTTGTCAAACGTGATCAGTTCATCCGACACGGACACGTCAATCAACAGACTGCCGCCGTTCGGCATGGCATCGCGGGCATTAACCGTCAAGTTCATAAGAATCTGATTCAACTGCCCCGGATCGATCATTATCGGAACCGCAGCCGGGGCGGGCGTGACTTTGAGCTCGATACGTTCTTCGATCAATCGCTGCAGCATGTTTTGGGTATCCAGCACCAGCGCATTCAGATCAACAATGCGCGGTTTGGCAATCTGCTTGCGGCTGAACGCGAGCAGTTGATTGGTTAAATCCGCGGCTCTTTGACCCGCCTGACTGATTTCAAGGATCATATCCTTTTGCGGTTTTGACAGTTTTTCATCATCGAGGAGAAAATCAGAATATCCATTGATCACCGTCAATAAATTATTAAAATCATGCGCCACACCGGCGGCCAGTTGACCGATGGATTCCATTTTCTGCGATTGATTTAATTTCTCCTGCAGACGTTTGCGCTCCGAAATATCACGGATAATTCCCTGAGTGGCAATGCCGTCCCGATAATTGATATAGGAAATAGACACTTCAACATCCAGTTTGCGTCCTTCTTTGGTCAGAGCTGTGAACTGATAACTGGGCTCGGGTAAATCATCGTCGGCCACTCGTTTAAACCGCTGTTCCACGTCGTCCCGACTCTCCGGCGCCACCAGCTGCATGAAATCAAAACCAGGGGCTTTAACTTGTTCAAGTGTAATGTGAAACATGTCTTGGAATTTCGGGTTGATCCATTCAAAGCGTCGATTGAAAAGCAGGTAAATAGCATCATTGGACTGCTCGATCAGGTTGCGGAATTTTTCCTCACTTTCGCGCAGCGCATCTTCCATCATTTTGCGTTCCGTGATATCAACACACGTCCCGATCACCGCTGTTTTCCCCTTCCAGTCAATCACGCCGGCGGTAAAATCAACCCAGCGTACTTTATGCTCCTTGCAGACAATTTTAAATTCGTAACGGGGCGGAAGGCTTTTTCCCTGCTGTCGGGCCATCCCCCGCCTGTGAACCAGGTTTTGATCATCCGGATGCACGACATCCCAAAAGCGCATATTGAACAGCTCTTCCTGAGCATATCCGGTCATCAGTTCAGTTGAATGGTTCACATAGACAAAATTTTCTCCCTGAAAAATAAAAATTGCCGTTGCTGTGGTATCCGCCAGGCGTCTGAACCATTGTTCCCGCTCCCGCACAGCCTGCTCGGCCTTTAATCGTTCGGTCATATCCGTGAGAATGGCCATAAAATACTTTGAAATTCCGTTTGAATCTTTGAGAACACTGGCTGACAAGGATACCGGGATCGTTTTGCCGCCCGGTGTTAAAATATCATATTCGACATTCTGTACAGGCTGACCCTCAAGCGCCTTTTGCAGATTTTTCCATGCTCGTTCTCCATCCGCGTCCGAAATCAAATCCAGAACGTTCCTTCCCAGCATGTCACGTTTTTTCTCTACAGCATGCAAATCAAGGGTTTGTTGATTGCAGTCAATCACAACACCCTCTAAATCGGTGATCGTAATGCTGTTGGGAGATGAATCAAAAATATTGCGCAGTTTTTCCTCATCCTCGCGCAAATGCTGCTCAGCGCGCTTGCGCTCTGAAATATCACTGATAAACCCTTCCAAAGCCAAAAGTTTGTTTTTTTTGTAAACTCCTTTTCCGCGCTCCCACACCCATTTGACCTGGCCGTCGGCCGCTTGAATCCGATATTCCACAATAAAAGAAGCTTTGCGTTGTAATCCTCTCTGCACTTCCCGTTCCACCCGTTGCCGATCCTCCGGCAGGATAACAGAAGCATAGGCGCGTTTATCATTATTGATAAAGTCTTCCGGGGGATAGCCGGTCAAATCCCGCACCCCCTTGCTGACATATTCCATCGTCCAATCGGCATCATCAGCACAGCGGTAGGCAAAACCGTCCAGATTGTCGATGAGCAAATTAAGCCGCCGGTTGCTTTCCTGCAGTTCCTGCCGCATGTGGTGCAGTTCCGTAATATCATGAGCCATCCCCATAGAACGTATCATTTTCCCGGATTCCCGGTAATGCTCACATTTTTCATGCAGGGTCCGAACAGTTCCGTCATTTTGCCGGATAACCCGATGAATGATCTCGTATCCGTCTGTATTGTTTTTCACAGACTCGTAATAAGTGGATTCGACTCTTTGCCTGTCTTGCGGATGGACAAACTTTAGAAAATTTTCCAAGGTGCCGTCAAACTCGTGCGCTTCTATTCCCAAAATCCGATAAATTTCCCGTGACCAGACCAGCTTGTCCTGCTGCACATCATATTCCCAGCTGCCCAGATGTGCGATTTCCTCGGCCTTTTGCAGTCTTTCCTGGCTACGACGTAACGCCAATTGCGCATCAGTCCGCTCTTTCTCGGAGCGTTTTTGATCCAGTGCGCTCGAAACAGCAGGGCCCAAACGCTTAATATGTTCCTTGATGACGTAATCCGCAGCGCCCGCCTTCATGCATTCCACAGCGGTGTCTTCATTCATGGATCCGGTGAGCATAATAAACGGCGTGAACGGAGTATGTTTCAGAGTGAGTTCAAGCGCGCGCATGCCATCAAATTCCGGCATTCGATAGTCTGAAACAATAATTTGTGGCTGAAAGGTGTGGAGAGCATTCAGAAAATCAGATTCAGTTTCCACGACTTTGGAAAACGTTTTAAAATACTTTTTAATTTCCCGTATGGCCAGTTCCGCATCTGAAGACAGGTCCTCAACAATGAGTACAGAGAGTGATTTTTGCATATTTTTGCCTGCTTATTTAGAACACTCGTTAATAAGCAACCAGTAAAATCCGAGTTTATCCATTGCTTGGAAAAATTCTTCAAAATTCACAGGTTTGACCACATAGCTGTTGGCGCCCAGATCATAGGCGGCCTTGATATCCGGATCTTCCCGTGAAGAAGTGACAATAATCACCGGTATGCTTCGGGTCAAAGGAGTCGACTTTATTTCCTTGAGAACCTCCAGTCCGTTCAGCTTGGGTAGTTTGAGATCCAGAAAAATCACTTTGGGCAGTTGATGGGTCTGTTTTTCGGAAAATTTGCCGCGATTGAACACAAAATCAAGCGCCTCCTCACCGTCTTCAGCAACAAACAGTTCGTTCGCGAGCTTGTTTTTTTTCAAGGCCCGGATCATCAGTTCCGCATCATGGGGGTTGTCCTCCACGATTAAAATATTGACTGCTTCATGCTGTAGTTCCTGCATACCTCACCTCATCCTGTTCTTGAATGATTTTATCAACTCATCATTGATCGGCATCCGGCTCGCGGGCTGGCAATGAAAAATAAAAAGAAGCGCCCTCCCCGACCCGGCTTTCCCCCCAAACCTTTCCGTGATGGCGTTCTACAATTCGCTTGACCAGCGCCAATCCCACACCGGTCCCGGGAAATTGTTTTTCACTATGCAGCCTCTGAAAAACACCAAACAACTTGTCTTTGTATTTCATATCAAATCCCGCGCCATTATCCCGCACACAATAAACAACACTCGAGTTTTTCCGGGTACTGAACACATGAATGTTTGCCGGATCCTGCTGCCCGGTAAATTTGACCGCATTTGACAATAGGTTGTTCCATACATGGCGAATCATCGATGTATCCCCGACACTGTTTTCAAGGGGTTCAAGGTTCAGTTGAATGCGTCGTCGTGTTTCAGGGGTGGTGATCTCGTGATAAAGCGAATGTACCATATCTGTCATATTGATCTCGGTAAAGGTCATGGAACTCCGCCCCATGCGCGAAAACGCCAGTAAATCATCAATCAATTGCCCCATTTTTGTGGCATTTTTCTGAATCACCGAGCAGATGCGCTGACCTTCGGAATCCAGTTTTCCAGCGTATTCTTGCATCAGAATACCGGTAAACCCGTTAATTCCCCTCAGAGGCGCCCGCAAATCATGCGAAACCGAGTAGGCAAAGGATTCCAATTCCTTGTTTGCGTTTTCGATTTCCTTGGTCCGTTCCTGTACCAATTCTTCGAGGTGCTCGCGATATTCCCGCAGTCTGATTTTCATCACGAACCCGCTGCGTGATGTCGCGCACAAATTCAATCACACCGAAAATTTCTCCGGTTTGCACATCTTTTAACGGATAACTGTACAATTCAATCCATTCGACAGGAGAATCCGGCAGGCCTCTAACAATATTCATCTGCGTCACACCCTGCTCCAGTGCACGTTTTGTGGGGCAGGGCACACAGACTCTATCTGCATTATGATAACAACGAAAACATTTTTTCCCGACCAGCGGCATGTTGGACGCATACCATTTCTCCATAACCGGGTTTGTATACCGAATGGTGAAATCGGGATTCACCACGCTGATACCGTCCTGAATGCTGTTGAACACTCCCTGCAAAAAGTTGCGACTTTCCCGCATTTGCTGTTCAACCTGACGAAATGCGGATACATCCTGAATAATGCCATATACAAGGTTTTGCTGTTGATCATATTCTGCAACCGAATGGATATCTATTATCTTTCCATCGGTCAACCGCCAAAGTTTAAAATCAACCTGGTATTCCTTTTCACCATTGATCAAATCCTGCAGCGCTTTGTTCAGCATCGGGCGATACTCTTTTAACGGTATCTGCTGAACGCGCTCAATGGTTACCTGTTCATCCCAAATACCATAAATACGTCTGGCGCCTGCGGACGCTCTAACCAGTCGCGTATTCAAGTCAAACTCCCAGTTCCCGGACTTTGAGACAATTTCAGCTCGCATCAATCGTTGTTGACTGGTTTGCAAACTTTCGACCATTTGTTTTCGTTCAGTGATATCCTGTATGGTGGCTATTGAATAGAGCAATTCCCCAACATCATTTCGCACACAAGAAACCGTTAAAAAGACAGGTACTGTTTGTCCGCTTTTCGAAACAAAACGCTTCTCCATCTGATAACTGTTAATCTCACCTTGTATAATACGTTGAAACTCTTTAACATCTCTTTCACGATCTTTCGGATGTGTTATATCCAGCCAGGTCAGGGACTCGAGTTCAGAAAAGGAATAGCCGACTATATCACAATATCGCTCGTTCACCCGCATCCAGGTCATATCAGGATATGTAATCGAGATGCCGATATTGGCATAGTCAAATACGCTGTTGATGATTATTTCGCTTTGTTTTAGCCGGGACTCGGTCTGTTCCCGTAATAGCATGACAGATTTTATAATAGCCCCGAACACAAGAAAAGCGGCCACAATAAGGGTACGCACGTACAGCTCATGCGATGGCACGTCCCAAATCAAAAGATTCCAGAATGAATCTCTGTAAAAAATCAGCCAGTCCAAAAGTGTATCAATCACCCAGATGAACACGCCAAAGACAAGCGACACAAGAGCAAGCCGGCTGGAAAAGAATCGTTTAACGATAAATAAAGTGCGGGAATGTTTTGCCTTGTTTAGCATACTACATCCAGAATGTAATGTTGCCCACACGGTTCTTTGTTGGTTTCAGCAGACGCATAGCACCGTGCCCAATGGCGTTTTATCTATGGTCAAGCAAAAGGCGGCTCAACGTTTCACCGAATAGTCATACTACATGACATTTAAAACATACACCTCACAGCCCCTCTGACTTTTAACATAAGAAATCTTACTATCTTTGTAAAGCAAAACTTTACCAAATCCTTTGGTTCTGCTATTCTGCCATGCTCAGCAGCCCTGCACCAGATGTTCAATTAATATTTTCAGCCCGATACCGATCAAGATCAATCCACCCGCAACATCTACACGTTTGCCGACTAAATTCCCGGTGCGGTCACCAAGAAATACTCCGGCTCCGGACATCAAAAATGTGACAAGGCCGATAACCAATACAGGCGTGATAATCGAAATTTTCAGAACCGCAAATGTTAATCCGACGGCAAGTGCATCAATACTGGTGGCAACCGACATTATAAACAGGACATGCCAGTCAAGCGGATTGCTCTTTTTTTCATACGTTTGTCTTGCTTCCCATAACATTTTACCCCCCACAAAGGCCAGTAGAAGAAAGGCAACCCAGTGGTCGATTGATTCAATCAGTCCTCTGAATCCAAGTCCGAGCAACCACCCGGCAACCGGCATCACAGCCTGAAATAATCCAAAAGCAAGGGCCACCCGAACAACATGGCGTTTTTTCAATGCTTCAATAGAGACACCGCAGGTAATTGAAACCGCGAATGCATCCATGCCAAGCCCTACAGAGATAATTAAAAGTGATAACGTATCCAAATCGACTCTTTGTTTAGGATTTTTTTGTATTGATCTACATAAACAAAAGCAAACTAAGCGCCATAACCATCATACCCGCAACCAGACCATAAATAGACAAATGATGCTCTCCATATTTTTGCGCAGACGGCAAAAGCTCATCCAGGGATATAAACACCATAATTCCGGCGACAATTGCGAATAAAACTCCGAATAAAACCTCGTTGAAAAACTGAAAGAACAAAAAATAACCGATCAACGCGCCGATGGGTTCGGAAACACCGGATAAAAAGGAAAAAACAAACGCCTTTTTTTTACTTCCCGAGGCGTAATAAATCGGTACGGAAACCGAAATTCCTTCGGGAATATTGTGAATGGCTATGGCGATGGCTATGGAAATACCCAGAGACGGATCCGAGAGTGCAGCGGCAAACGTTGCAAGGCCTTCCGGAAAATTATGGATAGCAATGGCCAGGGCCGTAAACATCCCCATGCGCATAAGCTTGGGATCTTGGGTCGGGGTTTTCTCCATATCCTCAACGTCCTTGATCTCATGAGGGTTTTCAAATTTCGGCACCAGTTTATCAATAATTCCGATGATCAGTATACCGGAAAAAAAGGCAATGACGGTATACCAGGTGCCGGTCACATCACCGAACGCATTTATCATGGCATTTTTTGCTTTGCCGAATATTTCTACAAAAGATACATAAATCATAACACCGGCGGAAAAACCGAGGGCGATTGACAGAAATTTGGTATTGGTCTGTTTGGCAAAAAAGGCCATAGCACTGCCGATACCGGTCGCAAGTCCGGCAAACAGGGTCAGGCTAAACGCCACCAACGCCGCGTGATCAAACATAAGCAAAAATTCCTTAACAATTAATCTGTGGTTCAAATATAACAAACAAGCGTAAAAAAGCCGGCTTTAATCCGGGAAAATAAAAGGGGGTATGAATCCATAGCAAAAAAGGCTGTGTATTTGTATCATTTTTCTTTAATATCCACGGTAAACGTCAAAGATTCAAGCAGCGGCGACCAATCCGTCATCTCATAGTCAAAAGATTCGGCAAAATTGCGGCTCAGCTCATTTTCTGCTTCTTCTGCCTTGTTTTTGCCGTCACCCAAATCCAGACGTCCTCCGGCGATCATGTCATGCCCACCGACATTGCGGGTATCGGGCACAATCCGGGTCAACACTTTGTTTGCTTTTTTCTGATTGTTGGAAGTTCTCAACGACAGTACAAGTTGATTTTTAAATCTCCCGGTACATAATGTCCATGAAATATGTTCACGTCCCATAAAAAAATCAGCCATCTCGGCCACAATTTCAACATTGGAAATATTTCCCAAATGTACGCAAATCAAATTTCGGATATTCATGGCGCGATGCAGCGCTTTGGCTACCATCTCATAATAAGCTTGCGAACGTTTGGGATTGATAATACGCGCCAAACGCTTCATACTCGCTTTGACAAACACAAACAGGTACGCATCAATGTCGATCACACTGGCTTCCCGCCCCATATTCTGGGTCTCGGAACTGATGGCATAAGACAAACCGGTTGCCAGATTTGCAGGCATGTTGATTTCACATTCTTTTAACCATTCAATCAAAATGGTGGCGCTCACTCCAATTTTGGGTTCAATCACCAGCAAATCAGACTTTACGTGTTTCTGTTCTGGATGATGATCGACAACAATATGAGGTACAATATCCCCGTCCAGGCTGTTATTCCCCGCCCCCGGCTGCGTATCCACGGTAGCAAACCTGTCGTATTTATCATAATGGATCCGGTTGATCTGCTTCAACTGAACATCCAATTCCCGAAGAAGCGCTTTGTTTTCGGCGCGGGCAATGTCGCCGCCGTATGCAATACTCACAGGAATGGAATAGCGTTCGCGTATCAAATGATGCAGCGCAGCCGCTGTTGCCAGGGCATCGGGATCCGGATCATTATGAACGACAATCAGCATTTCCTGACTGTCTTTCATTATTCTATCCAGTTCTTTAATGTGCTGCTTTACGCTCTCACTAAAGCTTGATTTTGTCAGTTTCATATCGGTCTCTGGGGCTTTTCGGAATTGTCCACAAAAAAGGCGGAGAGCAAATCTCCCCGCCTTGGCTAACAAAACAGGTTAAAATAATCAGCCAACCTTGACTTGTTTGCTGCTTTCCCACACACCATGGATATTGCAAAATGACATGGCATGCAGGGTGCCGGATTTACGGGTTTTCATGGTTGAAACAGCCTGGTGATGCGTGTAGACAGGACCTTCATTCGCACCGGCCGGAGATTCACCATGAGCATTGAATTCAAACTGTCCGATTTCATAAGGATTGGGGTCACCTTCGGGGTGAAAAAACAATTTGACCCAGCGGATATGATGTTCAGTGGTGTTCGGATGAGCCACTTCCTTGCCCAGGCCCACCTTGACATCAAAAAACTCATCCGCCTTTACACTGTCCGGGCATTCAATAACAGGCACGTGCTTTTCCGACTTCCAGTCCGCACTATGAATATGCTCACTGAGTTTTGCCATAATAAATCCTCCTTTTTCTCAATGATTGAGTATTGATTGTCGCTGAAATCAGGACAATATTTCTTTCTTTTGCTCCTGATACTCTTTTTTGGTGATTTCACCCTTTTCATAGCGCTCCTCAAGGATTTCCAGCGCTTTTTCCTGCAAATTGCCTTCCGGGTGCTTTTGAATACGATAAAGCTTGATGATCACCAGTAAAAGCAATACCAGTAAAATCAGGGCCACCAACCAGGCCCAACCGGCGAAAAATTGCTGCACATTTAAAATTTCCATAAACCTATTCTGATTTGCGATCCTGTGACTTTATTATTAGAACGACATGCAAACAAACACTATTTCATAAAATTCAAATTTAGCAAAAAATGCGACAATGACAAGCTTAAACTTCAGGGCATGATACCCGCGCCCAACAGACTTTTCCGTTCAGAAAAAATGTGTTTCAATAGTGCAGAAAACCTTTTATATTAAATTAATGTGAATATCAAGAGGAGCTGTATGATCCGTCTATTCTTTGTCATTATTTGTCTTTTTAGTTCTATTACATCCTGTTCTCTATCCGAAAATTACAATGATCCGGAAACGCCATTATACTCGGGTGATTATCGCACAGACTCGGTTTTGATTCCGGATACCCTGAAATTGGTTTCGTTTAATATAAAGTATTCCCGGCGGCCCCGGGAAGCTCTGAATCTGCTGAATTCTTACTCCCAATTAAAGGATGCGCATGTGATCCTTTTGCAGGAGATGCAGAACAAGGACGTTGAAACGATTTCCCGCAATCTGAATTGTCAATATATCTATTATCCGGCCACGTTTCATATTGTCGCCGGACATGACTTTGGCAATGCCATACTCTCCAAATTTAAATTATCAGACCCGGAAAAAATTGTTCTTCCGCATCTCAATCCGGTCAATAAATCCATTCGAATTGCAGTCATGGGGAGCGCGCATGTCGGTTCCAAGCGCATACGTCTTGTTTCTCTGCATCTGGAAACACCGCTGATGCGTTCAAACAATAAACAGGATCAGGTCCAGGCCGTTCTTGATGAGATACAACACCAGAATCAGCCGATCATTATCGGCGGCGATTTTAATACGGCCTTTAAAAACAGCGCTCGAATGATCAATTCACTGATGACACGCAACGGCTATACGAATGTGACCCGGAATTCAGGTTACACAATGAGGGGTTCGCTGCTGCCGTTTTTTAAATTCAAGCTGGACCATATTTACAGCAAACATGTGTACATTCATGACAGCGGTAAAGTCATTGATTTCTCCGCCAGCGACCATCTGCCGTTGTGGTTCACTTTTTCTCTTTAAATCAAACTTTTCTCTTTGCAGGTTCAATTATTATCTGTATTAATGATATGCAGCAGACCGAAAAGGAATGAAACCCTTGTTCCCGTATGTTATAAATACGCTGATACTCGTCCGTCTTTCTCCGCGAAACCGGACACAGTTTCATTCGTAAACATTACATTCTTTTATCGTAGTTTATACAGGAGGATAGCATGAAAAGCACACTCTATATGTGGGGGATGGGAATTATGATCCTCACATTCAGCCTTATATCATCTGCTTCAGGCGGTTCCAACGCCCCGACAGCAGACCTGAGCGCAGCCTCTGTAACTGAACATCAATTGCTCCAGAGTATCCGGATGCAAGAGGATATGCATTCAGCACTGAAAACCGGACTTTTACAGCGCCAAAAGCAGCTCATGTTTGAACAAAAGGTTGTAAACAGCCTCACACCGCATGTCCTGATACCTGAATTTTTAAAATTCTACAAGCACAATGAATCTCTGATCAATGAAAAACCATTGCGCTTGTCCAAACGTCAGGCAGAGGAATCCGGCAGTATTTCGGGGACGGTTACAGTAGAAGGAGCGGTTCCGGAAAACAGCATTGACGTATTCGTATTTGACCGTCACGGTTTTTTTGTGGCTTCCGCCTCTGTATCACTGGACAACGGTTCTTATTTGATCGAATCCCTGCCCGCCGACTCGTTTTATGTCATGACCGACAGTGATGACTATGTGGATGAAATCTATAATAATGTTCAGGATCCACTGCACACAATGCACGCCTGGAAAACAGCAGAACAGGTGGTTGTGGCCGACAGCGCTGCGGTCAGCAATATCAATTTCGATCTGCAGACCGGCGCACATATTGTGGGTAGTATCTACGACACACGGGATTCACTGCTCACAGATGTAACGGCCGATTTTGAGATCTATGAGGCGGTCAGCGGCGAGCTTTTTTCTGCACATACCCTTGATATCGGCGCGGACGGCGCCTACCAACTGCCGATACCGGTCACCGGGCAATTCAAAGTCAAGGTCAGTGTTCCCGGTTACCTGGACACCTGGGCCGAATCCGCTTTGAGTCAAAGCCAGGCCGTAACCCTGACCCTTTCCTCACTAAAAGATGAAATCCAAACAGACATCCGCATGGCCGGTGAACAGGATGAAGATGAGGAGACCGGTTCAATTGCAGGAGGAGTTGCAAATGCATTTATCTCCATCGCTCTCGCGTTTGATGTTTCGGACACCTCCCTGGCGGGATTCGGCTTTGGTATTTTCAGCGGCTACAGCATCGAAGATTTATCTCCGGAAGATTATTATATTTATGTGAATGATTATCTGGCCGGGGGATTCGGAGGCATTAATTTTGCCGGTAAATTTTACGACGGCGGAGCCGGCAGTTTCTCTCTCAGTGGCGCGCAGCCGGTGACGGTTTTCGCAGACTCGACGCTGGAAGACATCAGCGTGACCCTGGAACCCGGCGGCGAAATTACCGGACAGGTATTGGACAGCAGCGGCGAACCCGTTGATTCCCTGCTGCTCATTGCCGTTCGAACTGATCTGATGCAGCAGGACAGCATCCCGTTCCCGGCTGATGTGGATATTGTTCCCGCCATCACGGCAATTGACGGCTCCTATCAAATCACCGGACTGGCCAGCGGCAAATATATCATCCGCACGGTGTCCGAATACATGTTGATCCTGGATTTACAGGCAATAATGGGCGGAAATCTCAGCCTGGATGCTTTTATAACAGACGGCAAGCACAAAGGTCAGGTCGTGGATGCCTGGTACGGCGATGTCTACAATCTGTTGTCGTTTGGCAAAGCCGAACGCGTCTCCGTCACCGCGCCTCTGACCGTTGAAAATATAGACATCCATCTGGAATCGCCGCATTATATCAGCGGTGATATCACGGACGCGATGAGTTCGGATTCGGTACATGGGGCATGGGTCATTGCCATGCGGCCGGATGCGCCGGTGCCGTTTTTCCGCTATGTAAGCCCGAAGAACGGCACAACATCGTATCGGCTCGGCCCGCTGCCGCCGGGACAAATCAAAGCCGCAGCCATTGTCAATCCCCTGCAGAATGAGGTTCATCTGTCCGAGTATTACGGCAATGTCCGTTCATTCGACCAGGCGCCTCTGATCGAGCTATCGGATTCCCTGACCACCGGAATTGATTTCGCTCTGGAACGCGGCGCCACGGTCCAGGGATTTGTCCATTTGCAGACAAATGGCAAAGGTACACCGGCCGGAGTCGATACTCTAAAAAACACTCAGGTGATTGCGTTTGAAAGCGAAACCGGTAAAGTGGCCACCTATAATCAGGCCCAGTTCAACAGCGGTTTCCGCCTGCGCCGCCTCGTCCCGGGAACCTATAAAATTCTGGCGCTGCCCACACAGAAACCATTTGCAGCAGCCTACCACGGCGGCGGCACACATTACAATCACGAGCAATCGCAAACCCTGACTGTGGCACAGGGAGAAATCCGTGACATTGTTCTCAACATACCTCACCAAACCGGCAGTATCAGCGGTGCGATCCACGATGCGCAGTCCGATGAACCGCTCAGCCATATCGGTGTGGCCGCCTATGATCCAAGCGGACATGTCAGCGCCATGACCGTAACCCGGGACGACGGGTCTTATGTTCTCGACGGACTGCATGCCGGCGAGTACCGCATCCGCACCTTGTCGTTGGCTGCGCTCCTAAAGATCGAGGAAATGGCGGAATCGTTGCTGTCCGAGATCAATCTGGATGATCCGATGGCTTTGCTCTCCGGCGGACTGCCGGATATCAGCGGGTTTTCTAATTTAATGCCGCATGAGGATATGTGGTATCCCGGAGTTCCCGCGGTTCAGGGTATTGTACTGGATGAATTCATCTTTCGTATTGCCGTCTATGGACTGCCGCACTGGACAGAAGCCGGAATCGCGCCGATTTATCTGCCCATTCCCTACTATGCGCCTGCGCCCGAAGATGCGGGTATAGTCAGTCTAACTGACGGCGAATCCCGAACCGATATCAACTTTAATCTGGCGGCCGGAATTCCTGTCACTGACGTGAATGAGAACAAAACAGTTCCACTGACGTTTGAAATGCATCAAAATGCGCCGAATCCCTTCAATCCGTCCACGCGCATCACCTATGTGACACCGCAAGCTGCACAGGTGACCCTGAACATCTATGATGTACTGGGTCGCCATATCCGGACATTGACCGACCAGCAGCAGCCGGCGGGTGAACATTCCATAGTCTGGAACGCGATGAATGAGCAAAACCAGACTGTACCTGCGGGATTGTATTTTGCCAGGATCAATATAGGAAACCATTACAAAAAGTCGATCAAAATGATGTTGATCAAGTAAAACAAAAAAAGGCTATGCAAGTTGCATAGCCTTTTTTTTAGGGTTGGTGAGCAAATCCAAATTTAAAAAAAGTAATAAGCAGCCAAAAGCAGCCTCAGATTCCCCACAAACTCTGCATCGTCAACGCTGCCATCAGAAGCCATAGTGCCGTAGCTTGCTGCGGTATACTCGAGTTCAGCCGCCAACCGTGTAGAACCGGAATTCCACATCACCCGCGGGGAGACCCGGTATATCATATCAATATCAGAGCCGCGGCCCCAAAACGAGAGCAGGTCTTCACTGGCGCCCAGATTTTTAGTCACACCGGCAAACAATCCCATGGCCATGCGGTTGCCCGTCGAAATATCCGTCCAGGCTGAAAACATATTGGTCGGAATATAGGTTTCCAATCCGGTTTCCTCATTCATAGACTCGACACCATAACCGCCGAGCATGAGATGATCGGTCATATTCTGACCATAGATGCCTTCCACTTTCCACACCAGATCATTCAGTTTAAACCTGGCATAAGCAAGTCCGGCCAGACTGGTCACCCGGTTTTCATTTTTAGTGCCATAGGGTGTGCTCAGTCTCGGGTTGAGCATTTTGAAATCCGCTCCAACTCCAAGCACCATACCGTCATCCTGCAACTGAACCTGAGCATGCAAATTGGGAACCGCCGCATTGCGCAAGTACATAGAACCCGTGCCCTGAGGGCCGCTGCTGGCAAAATCGCGTTGCTCCATGGCAGCAAGCATCAGCGCTGTCTTGCCAAAATGCCGGGTCAAACGAATTTGCGGATTGCGCGAAAACGGCTGAAACGGCGCGCCGGTGTTGAACGAGACCGTTCCCGGAAACACCGATGTCACAAACATAGGATGCCAGAATTGGCCGATTAACAGACTGGTATGTTCCCAGTCCAGGGTTAAAAACGCATGACGCAGCCGGAATCCGTTGACATCACTGTTGGTGGTGCCGAAAAATGCGGCTTCAATACGTCCTCCGGTTTTGGCGCCGAATGCATCCGGACCTGTGATATCGCCTTTCAGCCGGCTCTGAATCGCCAGCATGTTTAAATTCGGGGTGGCATTGATATCATCACCGTTCTGATCCTTGTTTTCCCCGGCCGGATATAACAGATAATGTCCTTCCCGGGCCGCAACGGTCTGCCGGGAATCCAACATGAGGTCGGTTTTTACAAAACCGGAAAAGTGAATCCCAAAATCCGAATCGCCGGCGTAAAGACTGCTTATGCAAATGAACAGGATGAATACGAGTCGTTTCATAATTCCCTCAACTGTTATGAATTGAAAAGGCGCACCATAAAGAGGCGCGCCCTTGGAAATACTTGTATTTTAAATAAAGATTATTTCCGGACCGATCCCAGCGGAAAAACGGTTGTCATACCAAAACCCGTCACGCCCCAAGGAGCCGGATTTGAGGGGGTATCCTTGATCTCGGTTACCTGGTCTGCCACAGTATACCTCCTCTATTAAACGTAAATGGTAAAGGCGCCGGACAGGTCCGGCGCCTCTTGATTTATACCTTAATTCTTTTTTCTGTCTTTGATCAGTTTTTCAACAACATCGGGATCGGCAAGCGTCGATATATCGCCGAGATTGTCCGTATTCTTTTCAGCAATCTTGCGCAGAATACGGCGCATAATCTTGCCGGAGCGCGTTTTCGGAAGCGAAGGCGCAAATTGAATCGCTTCCGGAGCCGCGATCGGACCGATTTCCGAGCGAACATGCTTGATCAGTTCTTTTTTCAACTCGTCCGTTGCTTCCGCATCACCAACCAGGGTCACATAGGCATACAAGGCCTGTCCCTTGATATCATGCGGAATCGGGGTCACTGCCGCTTCAGCCACCTTGGAATGACTGACCAGCGCGCTTTCCACTTCCGCGGTTCCGATACGGTGACCGGACACATTCACCACATCATCGATGCGACCGAGCAGCCAGAAATCGCCGTCCTTGTCAACACGGCATCCGTCTCCGGCAAAATAAATATCATTGTACATGGAGAAATACGTATCGATAAAGCGGTCATGATCGCCCCACGTGGTCCTCAACATACCGGGCCAGGGTTTGCGGATACACAGCTTGCCGCCTTCATCCGGATCGCATTCACTGCCATCGTCACGCAGCACAACGGCATCCACACCAAACATGGGCCGGCTGGCGCTTCCCGGTTTCAGTGTATGCGCGCCCGGCATCGGCGTGATCATAAAGCCGCCGGTCTCGGTCTGCCACCAGGTATCCACGATCGGGCACTTTTCGTGACCGATGTTTTTGTAATACCACATCCAGGCTTCGGGATTGATGGGCTCTCCCACGGTTCCCAGAATACGCAGCGTATCCAGTTTGTATTTTTTCGGCCATTCATCGCCCTGGCGCATCAACGCGCGGATAGCTGTGGGCGCGGTATAGAAAACGGTAACGCCGAATTTGTCACAAACCTGCCAGAATCGTCCCGCATCCGGATAGGTAGGAACACCTTCAAACATCAGCGAGGTGGCGCCGGCTGCCAGCGGACCGTACACAATATAGCTGTGGCCGGTGATCCAGCCGATATCCGCGGTACACCAGTAAACATCATCGTCATGAATATTGAAAATAAGTTTAAATGACAACATGGTGTGCAGCAGGTACCCGCCCGTGGTATGAACCACACCTTTGGGTTTACCTGTAGACCCGGAAGTGTACAGGATGAATAACGGGTCTTCCGCATTCATTTCTTCGGCAGGACAGTCATCATCCGCTTTTTCCATTTCCTCGTGATACCAGACATCACGACCGCTTTCCATCTCACATTCATCGCTGTCCGCAACTTTGACCACGACAACACTTTCAACCGTCGAGGTGTTCTCCAGCGCATCATCCACAATATCTTTTAACTTTATAAATTTTTTACCGCGGCGGGAAATATCCGCTGTGATGATCATTTTACAGTCTGAATCGTTCACACGACCCGCAATCGCATCCGAACTGAATCCTCCGAAAATAATCGAATGAATGGCGCCGATCCGGGTACAGGCAAGCATGGTCACGGTCAGTTCCGGAATCATAGGCATATAAATCGCAACACGGTCGCCCTTTTTGATGCCTTTTGATTTCAGGACATTGGCAAACTTGCTGACCTGTTTGTGCAGCTCTTTGTAGGTGATATTTTGCGCGTCGGAATCTTCGTTACCCTGCCAGATGATGGCGGTTTTATTTTCGGTGGGTGTGCCCAGATGCCGGTCCAGGCAGTTGTATGATACGTTTAGCGTTCCATCTTCAAACCAGGTGTGTTCGATCTTTCTGGCCTCGGTATCCCATTCATAATCCAGAGCTTTGGTCGGTTCCTTGAACCAGTCAAGTTGTTTTGCCTGTTCAAGCCAGAATTTATCGGCTTCATCTCCGACCGAACGCTCCCACATTTCCTGATATTGCTCCACACTGCTGATATGTGCATTTTCCTGAATATGCTTGGGAGGCGGAAATGTACGGGATTCGTGCATCAGAGACTGCATTCCGCCTTTTTGTTTCTTGTCACTCATAGTCCACTCCTTGTTAGATTGGTATTACGATTCGATTATTTATAAATTGATGCAAACGGCATCAATATATCCAGTATTACAATCGTTGTTTACCGCTTTGGAGTTTTTTGAGTTTCTGCAAGCATCGCGGAAACCTGATGCCGGTCGGAAACCGTCCGGCATCATCAAACGTCATGCATGACAGCCGGGACTGTGGTTATCGATTAAAATCCTCGTCTTTGAAGAAAAAGTCAACCTCCACTTTGGCGGTTTCGGGCGCATCTGACCCGTGCGTTGCGTTGTGGGTCAAATCCGTACCAAACCGGTTACGGATTGTCCCTTCTTCGGCTTTTGCAGGGTTGGTCGCTCCCATCATATTCCGCCATTTTTCGATTGCCTTTTCTCCTTCCAGCGCCATCGCGAAAATCGGCCCGGATGTCATATATGAAATCAGTTCCTCAAAAAACGGTTTTTCTTTATGTACAGCATAAAATGATCTCGCCTGTTCTGAAGACAAGGTCAATGTTCTTATTCCAATAATATCAAGATCACTCTCTTCTATAACAGTGATAATCTTTCCACAATTTCTGGCAGCATAAGCATCCGGTTTAATCAGGGCTAATGTTCGTTCTTTCATGTTTCCAATCCATTGAATTTTTGGTTTCGGTTCGAAAATGAGCTATAGTCATAATATTAACAATTTTTTTAATAGATATCAAGTAAAAACGATCATAAACGGCCGAGTTTTACATTTAATTCACATAATCCACGGCATGATCAGAAATTGCTCGTGTCATATAAAAATCCTCACCCGGTTCGATCACCTCATCGTCGAGGGTCAGATACTGGACCTGATCCTCACTCCAGAATTTTTCCATATTGAAACAATCACAGGCGCCGTTGATAAAAGCAAAGGAATGATCAAATTCGTGATTTCCATGACATTTAATTTGCGGCGTTGCCCGAGATTATCGTACGCGATTTTGCGTGCTGTTCAAAACATTCAGCGCATGATCGGCCAGCCCGCACCACATATTTGTTTTCCCGATCGTCGCAGCGCGTGTTCAAGAAACGGCACAGCCGGCCGCGCATCCGCGCCCATCTGTCGAGTGCATGCGCCGCAGCCAGCACGCACCCACTCTCCCGCTCGCTCTGCAACTCCTGTATCAGCAGCGGCAGTGCAGAGTCCGTATCCCCGGCATGATACAGCGCCCGGGCCGCGGCCACCGGCGCCCGGTCTTTGAGCGCGGCACGCAACTCGCCGTTTGTCATAGTCTCCGATTTTTTGCAGATTTCCCAGCCCGATGGCGGCCCAGTAACGCACACTCGCCTCTTTATCTTTGAGCGCATTTAACAGAAAAAAGCGATCTCCCGCATCCGGTCGCCCGGCCACCGACGCCGTGCTCCAGATTCTTTCGAACAATTCCGATCCGGCGGGACCGCGAAAATAGGCGTAGCGGTTGCCGTATTCGCGATCAATATTAAACAGTTCGGGTTCAGGGATGAACGCCAGATCGCGGATATCCCGCATCCATTGCATCAATTGCTGCCACAAGCGGTATTTGATGTCCGAATACGCCGGATCATCCACCAGATTATGAATCTCGTGCGGATCAGTCTCCAGATCGTAAAGTTCTTCCAGCGCGTTGACATCAGCGAAAAACTGAGCCGGCACCTTGACGGTTCATGATAGCCGTTCAATCTGCGCAAGCCTCGGACATGACCGGACCGTTTTCACAGGAGCGCATGTATTGATGGTACGGTTTATAAGGCTCGTAATTGCGGATATAGCGATACCGTTTGTCGCGCACCATCCGGATAATATCATAACGTTCATCCATGCGGTCTCTGGCGCCAAAAACAGCACTGCGTTGCGCGGTAAGATCAGGACCGAGAAACGGGCGTCCCTGCATATACTCAGGCGCCGGCAGACCCGCCAGATTCAGAACCGTCGGTGCAAAATCCACACTGCTCACCAGCTGGTCATCTACGCTTCCGGACTGCCCTGAGCGCCGGCACCATATTGTTCAGGAATATGCACGATGAGCGGAATATGCGTCCCGGAATCGTACAGCCAGCGTTTGGCGCGCGGCATGCCCACGCCGTGATCCGACCAGAAAAATACAATCGTATCATCATAAAGTCCGGCATCCTCCAGTTCCTGCAGCCGCTCAGCAATCCAGTAATCCAGGCCGGTGATCAGTTCATAGTATTTAGCCCATTGCCGGCGCTGAAGACGGGTATCCGCATAATACGGCGGAAATGAGTCAAGCTGAAAGCCGTCGCCCTGGCGCTGCTCTGGCGTTAAACGGGCCGTCACCTCCTGATGCCTGCCGGGTTCAAACCGGGTAGAACCTTCATGAGTATAGGTATAATTAAACACCGCAAAAAAGGGCATATTTGCATCCGGCCGATTCTTCCAGTGCGCCTCATGACTGCACTCGTCCCAGGCGCTGTCCGGGGGATCAAAATTATAATCCGTTTTGTAATAATTGGTGCAGTAATATCCTGCATCGCGTAAATATTCAGAGAAACACCTGACCTCATTCGGGACCGGCGGTTCGTGGGAGACCTCCACCCCTTCGCCACCGGAGCGCATATGATGCGTGCCCAGACTATTCGCGTGCACTCCGGTGATGATGGTTGACCGATTCGGCGCACACACACCGGACACGGTAAACGCGTTAGAATAACGGATACCGTTTGCAGCCATTTGATCGAGAGTGGGGGTGTGAGCATGGGGATAACCGTAACAGCCCAGATGCGGACTGATATCCTCGGTGGACAGCCAGAGAATATTCGGTTTTTTAGTTCCGGCCTTGAGAGGCAGAGCTGACAGCACAGTCAGGGCGCCCAGAGATTTTAAAAAAGAACGACGGTTGTTCATAAGGATCTCCCTTTTTCGCATACAGCGCTCATTTGGTCTGATGTCAGATTTAATTCCTGTTCCAATACAATCCATGCAAGCACCGATTTATAGCTGTGCTCATTCATGACCTAATAACTGGTTCCATCAATCCAGCGGATAATCGATCCTGAATTCACAGGATTGCTGTTCTGTTTCCCGGTTATTCTTGATGCAGGTCCCGGTACGCAGCTTCCATGAGCAGAAAAAAGGCATTGCCTTCCGGCGCCACATACGCCCGGTCAAAATACGGCACGCCGCAGACATCCTGCACATAACCGTAGCGGTCAACTTTGTCATGCGCCGCATTGCGCATAGGCGTGGCGGTATCGAGATAATCGCGCTCCATCCAGCCGGCCTCCACGGCGCGGTAAATGCTGTAGGCGATCATCTGTGACAGATTGACTTCCACAAATGACGATGGATCATCCACAATATCATGAAACAACCCGTCATCACGCAGGTGCGCCAGACAGCCGTCCACCACGAGTTTCAGTTTCTGCTTGAGCTGTTCCTTTTCTTCCTGCATGGATTCCGGTAGATGCCGGATCACGCGCACGAGTCCGGCTGCCGCCCAGCCGTTACCGACGCCCCAGTAGGCCTTGCGCTTGAACGTCTTGTTCTCATCGTCCCAGATATGAGACAGCAGTTTATCATTTGGATTCCACAACAGTTGCCAGGTGCCGTTGATCTGTTTGACCGCTTGCTCATATTCACCGGCGGCCGCCAGAAACGGCGGCGTCATGTAAAACGCATCTGACCAGACCTCACGCCGCGGCGCCATGGGATGATACAATACACCCGTTTCACTGCGGTGCTCTGTTTCCAGAACAATCTTGAGCATCTTGTCCGCCGCCTCCTTGAACAACGGATCATCCGTGAGTTCGTATGCGGCCAGCACCGGCTCACCGTTGCTGGCCGCGTCGTTGACCGGCATATAGTCGTTAATCGTTGCCAGATACCCGTCACGCTGCCGCATCACCGCGCCGCGCGCCAGGGAAATCAAACGCTCGTCATCCCCGAGTTCCAGCATGGCCTGTCCTGCCACACCCTGCTCCCAGTTCATGCGCTGCATGCCCATGAGAGCAACCGACACACGCCGAATCAAATCGGTGTTTTTTGCGTCATGGGATTCAGGCGCTGCGCAGGTGAGTGAACCCGACGCCAACACCGCACAGCCGCCGCCCAAAGATTTGATAAATGTAGCTCGAGAACACGGTTTCATAATCACCTCTCTGTTTTGTCGTCGTTCCTGTATAATAAATTCTGACATGGTTCAAAACGGTTTGATAAACAGTGCAGCCTGGTTATGAATTTATCCGGCACATTGACTGCCGCCACCAGGAACCTGGCAGAAAAGACTTGACAATGCGCGGACAACATGCAGACCGGGTGAAGGAGCGAAAAGGGTTGAGCTTTTATAAAAGTCCATAAAACCGTTTCCGGTGTGATCAGGAATTCACTTAACTTACATTATTTTTCATTCTCAATCAAGCTTAAAAATGATGAAAACCGGTCAAAAACTGAACTGAAATGCTATTTCAAAACAAAACCACTTGATTTTTTGCAGCAGAATGACGAAAATTCTACATGCAAAATGACCCCGAAATATCGCGTTTTATCCGCACTCTGCGCACCGGTCACCCGCAGGAAGCACAGCAAACCGATGCACTGATGCATGACAGAGGCTTTCCAGAGGACAATGCCGGATTTCTCTGGGTCGAAGCGCTGGCCGATGTGACCAACCAGCTCATGTGTGCGGGCCAATCAGACAAAATCAGGGCCTTGTTCCAGGACATAGCCGGCATTTATCAAGACGCCAGCGATCCGGTGCGGGATTGTATTGATGTGAGTTATGTCGAAAATCTGTTTTTCGACTGTCCCGCGAAAATTTGTAAAAGATACTGGCCACACCTGCCGGACAGCCTGCAGCGCCTTTATCTAAAATTTCATGCAACAGCACCCGGATCATGATAACAATAGCAATCCCCCGGACTCGAGCAAGAACAGTATATACTATAGTATATACTGCTGGTATCAGGCACAGAACATCCGGACAATCAGCTGCGCCTGGGATTTAACACAAATGCAAACCGCGGTTATATCAGCGCCATGGATGGTTCTGTGCTCCTGGAGGGATCGCGTACCTATTATCCACTCACCCTGAACGATAATGTCACGGTTTCCGAATCCGGTTATCTGGGAATCGGGACGAATGAGCCCACCGGCACTTTGCATATAAAGGCCTTGAATCCCAAAATTCAATTCGAGATTGAGGATGAGGAATCCTGGACGCTCGGCGATTACGGCAAATATGAAGGATTCAAGATCAAAAACGGTTCGGATGCAAAGTTTATCATCAAAGACGGCGGTTACGTCGGTATGGGAACCGAGACACCGGATGCAGAGCTACATATCCGGGGCGGCGGCAATGCGGACCTGCGCCTCGAATCCGGCAGCGCCGCTGAATGGAATATCGCCGGCGGCAGCAATTTCTTTATAGCAGAGGTTGATGACTCTGATAATTACCACGATTACATCACCATCAATCAGGATTCACCCCTGCGAGTCAGAAATTACGACGGTTCCACCAGTTTGCGCGCCGACGCCAATGAAGGGGTCGCCATCGGCAGCGGCAATGTTACTCCGCCGGCCGAGGGTCTGTTTGTCAAAGGTGTGATCACACTGCAGGGCGGCAGCGATATCGCCGAACCGTTCGAGTTTGAACAAACGGATGAGGTTGAACCCGGTATGGTGGTAACCATCGACAGCGACAATCCCGGGAAACTCAAAGTTTCTGAAACAGCTTATGACCGCTGTGTCGCCGGTATCATCAGCGGCGCCGGAGGTGTCAAACCCGGTCTCACCCTGACTCAGGACGGTATGTTTGAGGGATCGCACCATGTCGCGCTTACGGGACGCGTCTATGCCATGTGCGATGCGGGAAACGGGCCGATTCAGCCCGGAGATCTGCTCACCACGTCGGATACACCTGGACATGCCATGAAAGTCAAACACACAAACAAAGCGCGCGGCGCCATTATCGGCAAGGCGATGTCCGGACTGGACAGCGGTCAGGGTCTGGTGCTGGTGCTGGTATCACTGCAATAAGGAGGATCATGCTATGAAACGAAAGCCAAAACGCAATCAATTGATCCCGGCCCTCCTGCTTGTTTTGTGTACCATTGTGAGTGCCGGCGAACGAGTGAACGCTTTTCAAGTACAGTCCGCGGTTGAAACCTGGGTTCGTCATGTCACCGCAGCGCCCAAACCGGATGGACGGATTGACAGACTCGAACCCTACACCGCAGACGGTGACACAGTCGCTTTTATCGCGCATCTTGCAGGCGGCGGGTTCTGTTTGTGCGGCGCGGACAAGGATCTGCTGCCGGTATACCTGTACAACACCGGCGATACCTTTGATCCTGACAATCCTGCTTATCAAACCATCCTGTGGAACATTCAGCAAAAAACACAATATGTCCGACAATCAAATATCACAGACATACAGTCATTGATACTCGAACGCAATCGCGAATGGAATTCCCTGATCGCCGGACAGGCGCCGATAAAGAGTTTGAGAAAACAAAATACCACTGAATCCACTCCGGCTAAAGTAGAACTCCCGTTGGCCTACACCTGGGACCAGGGTTATCCGGAACCTATTTCTGTGACGTTCAATAAATATTGTCCCGAGCTCGAAGACGGCACCGGTGAACGTACAGTTGTGGGATGCCACGGTACAGCCACGGCCATGCTCATGTACTATTGGCAGTGGCCGGAATCGGGTACCGGCACCCCCAGTATCAATTACAAAATTAGAAAAGGGTTTAATTGGGTAACCGCAGATTGTGCAATCGACCCGGGAATTCCCTCCAGCTATCCCTGGATTGTTGATGGGATCATCCGTCTAAACTGGAGCAACGGCACCCTGTCCATGCAGGGCTATTGGGATAAAAGTTTGTATGAAAAAGCACAGGCGATCAACAGCGACAGTGACTACCAATCCGCACTTACAAAATGCTGGAGACAATTAACCAAAGGCAGTAAATATCGTGAGGTGACCCTGGGGGAGTCGTATGACTGGGACAAAATGACGGACATGTGGACTGATCAGAGCGGAAACCACATGGCCAAAATCAGTTACCACGCTGCGGTAGCGGCGGGCACGAACTTTGGTGTTTTTGGTTCCGGAACTGCCCCTTACAAAAACCGCAATGCTATGGTCGATCACTTTTATTATCATTCCAACGCCACCCGCGATCTCAATGTAGATGCCGCCACCCTGCGTGAAGAAATTCAGTGGATGCGCCCGCTCATTTTAACCGGAGATCGTCCTGATGGAAGAGGACATGCCTGGGTAGTTTACGGCTATCACAAAGACAGCGATCAGTTTCTGATGAATTTCGGTCACGGCGGCGAGGGCAATGACTGGTACACATTTGATAATATCGACTATGAAAATAAAGAATTCAATGATGGTCAGGTATCCATTATAAAACTGGCCCCGGAAGAAACAATCGGATTTGTCGGCGGGGCTGCCGGAGGAACGGGATCACCCAATTTGCCTTATAAAGACCCTCGAAACCGCGGTTGATAAAGCGGACCATGGTGAAACTCTGATCTTCAAGGCAGGATCGGTCAACACCTTTTCATCCGGACCTCTGGAATTATCAAAACCCCTGACTTTGAAGGGCTGCGATATCACCATTAAAAAAGAATAAAATATCCGGGAGCATTGATCATGAAAAAGCAATTACAATATCTTTACATTGCATTTTATCTGCTCTGCGCTCAACAGGCGCTTGCAGGCATGAGCAGTCCAACCTATTGTATCCAATCAGCGTCCCTCAACAGCGGCGGACTCGCCAACCAATCCGTTAGCTTCCGTAGCAGCCATACTCTGGGACTACCGGCGGCATCTCTGCAAATGCATGGGCCGTCTTTTAACATGACAGCCGGATTCCGCGGAACCTGTTCCCTGATTTGACAACCGACAGTACAGGATAAAGATGAGCTTTCTTATAATACAGTGCCAACCGAATACAGCATCAGCCAGAATTATCCGAATCCTTTTAATTCGCAAACCCGGATTCAGTACAGCGTGATCGAACCGGTGCAGGTTCAGTTGATTATTTACAACACGCTCGGTCAGGTGGTCACCCAACTGGTGAATGAACAGAAAACTCCGGGCGTATACACGGTAAACTGGAATGCCGGTTCGCAGAGCCTGGAAAGCGGCGTGTATTTCTGCAGAGTTCAGGCCGGTGAGTTTACCGCGGTGCGGAAAATGCTGCATGTAAAGTGAAAAACGCAAAGGGATCCGGTATTTGCGGCAACCGGATCCCCTGCTTAACTCCCACGGTCATCCGTGTGACATTGCGGTTCGCAAAGGGAACGATATATGTCTTTAAAAGACAATCACATCACATACAGCCCCATTCCCGTCCCGGCGGGACGGTATATCTATAGCTGCAAACAGCACACAAAACCGGCGTCCCTCTGGGGACGCCATATGACGCCCGTAACTTGGAACAAAATCGACCGTCCCAGCAAAACATTGCAGCAGACCCGTGTATCCCAGGTGAAATTCCTACAGGGTTCGATATCAAGAACCGCAGATTTTCACCTTATTCTTGGCCGCCCTACCTTGGTAGCTTTGCAGAAAGAAAAAACAAGCTTATTAGCTTATTTGATGAACGCATTCGTCCGGACAAATTGCCCGCATATTCAAAAATCACCCGACAAAATCTCTCAATACCCGAAAAATCGCAGATCTAAACAAACCCGCACATCCAAAATAAGGTAATAAGCTTTTTATTCCAGGCCACGGTTTTCACGCACCGTCTCGCGCATAAATCCGGGTATAAAAATGCTCCCCAAACGGCGATCGGTATTCCAGTCCAATTCGGCGATAGGTATTAAACGGAATGCCAATGTCAGCCAGAACCAGATTTCCCGTCTGAAACAGTCCGGATTTAGGCAGCGCCAGGGTCAACGTGCATACCGCCCGAATGCAGGCGCCGGGTGATTCTCCGGTTGTCGCATCGAGTCCCGACGGCACATCCAGAGACAGAATCGGCGTCCCGGATGCATTCGCCCACTGGATCATTTTTTGTGGCGTTCCGGCCGCAGCCCCCTTTAGACTGTATCCGATAAGAGCATCGATAACCAGATCATAGCGGTTTGTCTGTAATTGATCAAACCGGATTTCCCGCCCCGGCGTGTTCTGATAAATCGCATACTGATATCCCGGGACTGTCCCCACTTGCGGTACACGGATCGGACACAGGGTCACCCGCATGTTGCGGTTCGTCATATGCCGGGCGGCACAGATTCCGCCGCCGCCGTTTCCGCCGGTTCCGGTGAGCACAAGAACCGATGCAGACTTCCATCGCGTCCCAAGCAGTTCTATGGCCAGCATCGCCAGAGTGCGGCCGGCATGTTCCATCATTTGATACAAATTCGGGCCGGTTTCCTGCACCGCAATCCGGTCAATTTCGCGCATCTGTTCAGCAGTGACCGCGGGCACCTGTATACCGTCATGTGTTGTAAAGTTCATCGTTATTCACCCGTTAAATCAAAGAGCGTTTGAGAATCGGATCAAAAAGAGAGCGGATAAAATCAAGTCGCATATAATGTTGCAGGGTTTTCCAGGTATCCGGATTACGCCGTCCTTTATATTCAGTCTGATACGCCACCCAGCCCATGGCCGACCAGGATATCCCGCGCAGATAGGCAAACGGGTCCCTGAGAGCAATGCGCTCTTCCAACGTATCCCGCAGATGCAAATCTTGAATTACAGATTTGTAATATTGTATAAATCCATCTTTTTGTTCAGACGTCATACGAAAAGTCGTTTTCCACAGGGTGGTCAGCGGTGAACAAAAATGCGACAGGTCCTGCGAGGGATCGCCCCAGCGCGGCATTTCCCAATCCACCAGATGTGTGGTACCGTTTTCGCGGTTGACGATAAAATTTCCTGAATTCACTTCGGTATTGATGATACAATGCCACGAGTCCAGTTGATAATAGACCTCGGCCCGCCGGTTTTCATCCGCCCAGTCGCGCACGTGCTGCAGATAGGTACGTATAGCCGGATCAGCCAGCTCCGAGTCAAAATAAACCTGCAGCAATCCGGCGCATTCCTCAAAGATCAGGGACAGCGGCGCCTGTTCGCGGATCAGATGATTCTGCTCTTCCGGCACTTTAACCTGATGAAGGCGCGCCAGTGTTTCAGCCGCCGCATTAAGATCAGTTGTATAGTCCAGCGGTTCTCCCGGCAGAAACTGCATCATCAGCACACCCTGTTGAAAATACTGCCGCGAATCATCCACCCAATACGGTACCGGTGTGACGCCGCTGGACTGCAACAGCTGCAGCGTGCGGTATTCATACAGAATCTGATCCTTGCGGTCGATTTGCGTCCCGATATTGACGCGGAAAATTAGTTTCACCTCATCATCGGTCGATGTCAGTTTATAATTCAGATTATATTCACCCCCGGCGAGAAATTTGATCCGGAAGGTTCTACCCGCAATGACCGGCAGGCTCTGCAGGTCCGGAGTGGACAGGTAATCCGTAATTTTTGCGATCAGCGGATCGGTTGCGCTCATATCATTCTCCTTGTTGTTGTGTCGGAAACCAAATGTGCTCCGGCGGACACTCGATATAAATGGACTGACCGGCGGCCAATTCCGTACTGTGGGTCTGCCAGATCAGACAAGTTTCTGCAGCTTTGAGTTTGACACGTGTATAACTGCCTTCAAACTGCACCTCCTCCACCGCAGTCTCTACCCCATTGCCCCGCTGTGACAAGCGTATATGTTCGGGACGAATGGTGGCCGTCACATGATTTCGATACTGCAGAGCAGCGGGCAGCTTAAAGCAGCCGAACCGGCTGGAAAACATTCCATTTTCCACACGTCCGGCAATGCGGTTGTTATTTCCAAAAAATTCGGCCACATCAAAATCCAGGGGCCGATAGACCAGATCCTGAGGCGAGCCGAATTGCCGGATCGTCCCGTTGAGCAGCAGCGCTACCCGGTCTGACAGGGTCAGCGCTTCGGACTGATCGTGCGTGACAAACAGCATGGTGGTGCCCAGCGTGCGCTGCAGCGTCCGGATCAATTCCCGCATCTCGCGCCGCAGCGTCGAATCCAGGCTGCTCAGGGGTTCATCCAGTAGCAGCAGCGCCGGTTCAGTGATCAGGGCGCGCGCCAAAGCCACCCGCTGCTGCTGCCCACCGGAGAGCGCTTCCGGTTTCCGGTTTTCAAATGCATTCAGCTGCACATATGATAAAAATTCATGAATTTTCTCATAATCCGCCGCCTGCATGCGACCGCGCGTGCGCAGTCCAAATCCCACATTCTGCCCAACTGTCATATGCGGGAACAGCAGTGGCTGTTGAAATATCAATACCGTATCGCGTTTTTCCGCCGGCGTATGCGTGATCAATTCGTCATTCAAAACAATATCTCCAGCAGCCGGTTTTAACAATCCGGCAACCGCCTTGAGAATACTGGTCTTCCCCACACCGCTGGGCCCGAGAATGGATACCATCTCACCGGATTGCACAGTCAGGGATAACCCGCTGACAATTTCTTTACTGCCATAAGACACCACCAAATCGGAAAGCTGCAGCTTGCCCATCACCACCCTCCTATCCAGGCACGACGTCCCAGTGTGCGGGCGCTGATCAGCAGCGCCGCAAAGGCCGGCAGTACAATCACCAGACTGACAGCTGCGGCTACCGGACGGTCCCCGCTTCTCAGCAGGGAAAACAGCAGGACAGGCAGTGTCATCACTTTGCTGCCGCCGATAATCAAAGTATTCAGATACTGACTCCAGGATAGCAGAAAAGCAAACAAGGCCGCCACGATAATTCCGGGTAGAATGAGCGGCAGCGTAACTCGCGAAAAGACAAACCATTTCGAAGCGCCGAGCGAACGCGCCTGCGCTTCGATCAATGGATTGTAATTCGAAAACACGCCGGACAAAACAAAAACAGCATAGGGTACGCAGAGCGTCAGATGCACCAGCAGCACACCGGGCAGTGAACCCGTCAGGCCCAATTTCAAAAACCAGAGATGCAGTCCCATGGACACCGACAGCGGCGGCGTCAGGATCGGGAGTACAAAGAGAAACTGCAGAAACAGTCCCCGTTTTCTGCCGGAAAAAGTTAGCACGCGCGCTGCGGGAAGCGCAAGGGCAACAGAAAACAGCGCAGCCAGTGACGACACACTTACACTGGTTACAAGAGCCGAGGTAACCTGTGGCCCGGCCACGCCGAAAACATAGTTCCAGGCGCGCAGCCCCCAGGTTTCGGGCAACAGATCCGGAAACAGCCATTGTCGACTGAACGCCCAGATCAGCAGTGGCAGAAACGGCAGCAAAATACCGGCAGTCAGAACCAGAATAAAAGATCCGGATAAAAAGCGTCTCATATCGGCAACCTCCCGGAAGCGGATTTTTTCACCAAAGCATAAGCGATAAACACAAACAGCAGAATCACCAGCGCAATGACAAGACCGGCAGCAATGCCTTCGGGCCGGGACATCAGATCAATATCGGAATACTGCCGGTACGCCCACACCGGCAGCGTCATCGGATAGGTTTGACCCAAAAGATACGGCACTTCAAAGGCGCCAAAGCTGTAGGCAAACACGATCAGCGTCCCGGCGGAAAGGCTGGGGAAAATAGACGGAAAAATAATAAAACGGAAGCGCTGCCAGCGGTTCGCTTTGAGTGTTTTTCCCACCTGCAAAAGCCGGGTATCCAGATTAAGTAAAACCGACAGCAGCATCAGCGTTAAAAACGGGATTTCTTTCCACACATAAACCAGTATGACACCTAAAAGCCAGGGATCATGAATCAGGACGGGAAACCCGGCCGGCGATTCGATCAACTGCAGCGCATGAGCAAGGCGCGACAAAAAGCCGGTGGGCGATAACAGAAACAGGATCGCCGTTGCGATCAGCAGGTGCGGAACCACCAAGGGAATCTGCATGACGAGGTGCAGCCAGTTGAAGCGCCTGAGCATGGACATGACCAGCAAAGCCGAGATCAGACTGAACACGACGGCCAGCAGCGTAGAGGTTGCGGAAACATAAAAAGTGAGCAACAGACTGCTGAAAAAATCAGGATGAATGAATACATTTTTAAAGTGTTCCAGCGTAAACGATTCGGCGCCGGAACCGGGAAAATACCCGGCCGCCTGCATCAGTCCGAGAATCAGGCCGCCTCCGAACAATCCCACAACAATAAGCAGCGAAGGCAATAACAACAGCAGAGTTCGGCCCCGCCATGCCAGATTGGAACGCACAAGGTCGCTGCTTGTTTCCGCAAAACGTTTCATTATTTGCGCAGCACCTCGCGTTCCCAGCCTTTTTCCAGCTGAATCAGAATATCGGACGCCGGTTCGGGCAGCTGGTTCTGTTTCAAACGCTCAGCGGACAGTGTCGCTTTACCGCGGTTCAATCCGGTAAAGCGTTTGCGCCAGGACGCACTGAGAGAATCAAAATCCACAACCGGCAGATCCCCCCAGACCTCAATATCCGCTTTGCGCAGCTGGGCCTCCGGCGACAATAAAAAGTTAGCAACAAGCATAGCCGCAGCTTTGGCACGGGCGTTGAACGGGATGGCGACAAAATGCGTGTTGGCAATGGTACCAATCTCGAATAAAAAACTGCGGGTGCCCGGCGGCAGCAGTCCATCCCGCATCATTCTGGAGGCATCGGCCGGATGATAACTCATGGCAAAATCCACTTGGCCGTCCGCAAACATCTGCATAAGCTTTTGCGGCGATTCAGGATAGGTGCGGCCCTGACGCCACAAAAACGGTTTCAAACCGCGCAGCAGCTCATACAGCCGCGATTCAGCGCGCTCAAACGCGGCCTGATCCACATCCTGCTGCCAGTTTTGCCGGACGCCGGCCACATGATAAAACAGGTGCCGGATAAACACAGATCCGGTGAAATCCGGCGGCGCCGGATAGGTAAACCGGTTCTGATGCTCGCGAATCCAGGTCAAAAACGCATCGATTGAACTGGGCGGCTGCGGCGTACGCAAACTGTCGTAAATCATCACAAACTGGGCGCTGCCCCACGGCGATTCCAGCCCTCCGACCGGTTCGCCAAAATCAAAGCGGACAGCGGAATCATTCGGATCAATATATTTCCGGTTCGGCAGCTTTTGCGCAAACGGCCCGTACAACAGATTGTATGTTTTGCAAGTGCGAAAATTCTCGCCGTTGATCCACATCAAATCGACCTCTCCGCGTTCAATTCCAGCCTGTTTTTCAATGAGCAGTTTACTGACCACTTCTGCAATATCCTGGACCGGAATCTGTCTGACCTCGATATCATAGCGGTCTTTCATTTCCGGCGCCACATATCCGTTGACATAGGCATTTGCCGCAGGAAATCCGCCCCACATAAACCAGTTGACCGTTTGTCCTTTGGCCTGTTTTTCAATATCCGTCCAGCCGGATTGCGCATGGGCGGCGCCGCCGAGCAGGCAAATCACCCATAAATGGATCAGAAGTATTCTCACGCTTTCACCCTTGTCTCCATTTGTGAAACTCCAGTCTCAAATCTTTAAAGTTGAGCCAATCTTGATGCCGTTTCTGCAAAATTGTATTGCGGGTTGGCGGTTTTCACGGTCTGCTGCCATTCATCCGACAGGGCATCGACACCGGCGGCTGCGCCGCCGAATGCTGCGGCAATTGATGCAATCGTGTCATTGTCGCGTCCATAATTCACCCCAATTTCAATCAGCCGGGGCAGATCATCATGCGCGTATTCAACAATTGCAATACTGCCGAACAGCATTTCCTGCACTGTGCACATGATCGGCTCATCCACAGCGCACTCGCGGTGAAGCGCCTTGATAAACGGTAACACAGAATCCTGCTGACTGTTACTTTTAAACGCTTGCGCGGTTCGTATGGCGGATTTGAAACCGCTATCCATACGGCGCAGTACAGCGGTTTCCTCCTGTCTTAGATCAGGTTGCCAGAGATGATCTCATCAATTCTGCGGAAATTTCAGGCCACGATCGACCGCCCAGCAGATCGGCAAGTATTGCACAGGCGGCGCCGACGTAATGCGGCGCTTCCGCCACATCAAAAAAATCTATCGACAGCGCATACGAGTATGCCTCCGCAGGCGCGCCGGGAAAATAGGCGGCAGCCGGCAGCAGATGGATCAGTCCCAGCGGCATCACATGACCCTTGGCATATGAATTGAAATGATAAGTTTGTTTGATTGATTCGGTCACGGGAACCGGCTGAACAGGTTCAAGATGCCAGACAGGTGTGTATTCGCCATAATCGGGATCATCACTAACACGAATGTACGGCGGTGATGTGACAGCCGGCTCCGGGATATAAACAGACGTACCGGTTTTGAAAATCTCCCAGGCAAACCACATGGCAAGGAATTGCTGTTTTCGTGTTTCGTCCAGCGCTGAATCCGGCTGACTGACAGCTGCGTAACGCGCATCTGTCCTTTCAAACGCCTTGCGGGCGCGGCTATAGCGTTCAGCAACACAAGACGCCAGGTCTTTTTCAGATAGAGGTGAATTGTAAAGCTTCCGATAATCGATCATAAAGGCTGTCATATCCATGCGCATGCGCGTATCATCCGTCACCGTACCGGCCGGCGCACGCCGCTGATAAACATTCCAGTGATGATGATGCCAGACGGTGTAAGCATCAAAGCTCTGTATCCAGCCGCCGTTTTCCAGAAAGGCCTGAGAATCCTCAGTTGACCGGCCTTCATGCGGGCCGCCCATGGCATCGGCAACAGCCGAGGCGAGCAGCATGCCCTGCAGACGTTGTTGATACTCTGACGACGATGATGAACGGCATCCGATCCCGGTGTATACTACCGCTATCAGAACAAATATAAACACTATACATTTCACTCGAAATTCACATTGCTTTAACATGAGCTCATCCTTTATCAAATCGATTAACAAATGGGGTTTTCAGCATACCCCAAACCGTCTGCCAGCCGGAGCCCCGGATAGTATCCAGTCCGTAATGTATGGTTTCCGGCTCGGAGCGCAGTCGGAATGAAGCAAACAGTCTGTCCCACCAGGAGAAAATCGTGCCGTAATTGGAATTGGTCTCGTATTTGAGGTGTGAGTGATGCACCCAGTGCATCCAGGGTGTCACAATCACCTGCCGGAGCAGCTTATCCGGTTTTTCAGGCAGATAAAAATTGCTGTGATGAAAGAAAATCACCGGCAGCATAATGGTTTCATAAATCAACAGCTCAAAGGCCGTCACACCCAGAATCAGGAATACACCCCAGCGCAGCAGTGTGGAAATGATAATTTCCCCGGGATGAAACCGCAGCGCGGTAGACGCATCCATCGCCGGATCGCTGTGATGCATGCGGTGAAATCGCCACAAAAAATCGGAGGTATGCGTCCAGCGGTGCCAGATATACATCCACAGATCAAACAGGACAATGATAAGCGCTATGCGCAGAACCGCGGGCAGTTGAATTTGATACAGTAAACCCATCCGGTTCTGCTCGATATAACGAAAGACAAAACCGGTGGCGGCTGCCAGCAGCGCAAAAAAGACCAGATTATCAATAATCACAATAGAAAAATTCCTGCCGATGTGCTTTATTCTTTTTTGACGGCCCTGGAACAACGGATAAAACGTTTCCAGCGCCAGCAAAAGGAAAAAAACAGCGGCGGCAATGATATAGCGATAGCGTTGAATATCCGGCATATTTTCTGTCATAACTCAATATACTTTTAATAAATAGTAGATTCAATTTCAATGCAGGACAATTTCACCAATCGTTAGAAATGCAAGCAGCATAAACAGGATTCCCAGCCCTTTTTCCAGAACGGGCTGCGGGATCTTGCGGGACACAAATGATCCCGCCTGGGCGCCGACAATCACGCCCGGTATGGTAAACATAACAATACTGAACACCATTTGCAACGTCTCCGGGCCATAGGTTGTGAATTTGTAAAAATGTCCAAGAGATGCGATCAGCACCGTGACAGCGACCACAAATACGCTGGTGGCCACGGAAACCGCGCTGGGCACCCGACAGCGCTGCAGCAGAAAATAACCGTTCAACTCACCCAGTCCGGTCGAGATCATCCCAACAAACAATCCGCCGATTCCGGCAATCAGACGGCCCTGTGTTTTGTTGCAAACTGTATAACAAATTTTCTCCTGATCCCGGGTGATGATACAGGTTTCCGCCTGCACGCCACCGTATGTTTTCTGAATATGGGTATCCAGCAGATCAATATCCTCGGACTGCGGCGCGCGCATAAAAGCGGCCGCAATCGCAAACAATCCCATTCCGAGAACCGCTTTTAACACGTTCGCTTCGACCGCGCCGGAGACCCAGGTTCCCAGCAGCGCCATGGGCACGGTCACGGTCAGCAGCGTGAGACCCAACTTGTAATCAATGAGCTTTTTGCGCGCATAGGCATACAGTCCGCTGGCAAAGCCGAACACTTCGGTGATGAGACCGGTACCAATGGCGATTTCAGGCGGCAGACGCAGCGCCAGCATAAAAAAAGGCGCAAAAAACGTCGCCCCGCCCACTCCCGAGGCTATGGCGATGGTTGCAAACACAAACGAAACAGGCAGCATAAACCAATATTCAAAACTCATCTTTTTACCTTTCACAATCTCCATCAATGTTCAACTATGGTGCCGGCTCGGCGTTCTGCAAATCCACAACCGATTATTTCGACAAACCGGAAAGTTTCTGCCGTAATATTATTTTTTCAGTTTTTTCACCAGCTTTATAAAAAAATTGTTCTGTAATTTGTCCACATACGCCGCAACCGACGGACGTTTGACCATATCACCATAGGTCGGGTACACATGCACCATGGACTGGATTTTGTGAAACGGAACACCCAGGGACTTGGCCAGCTGCGCTTCGTGCAGCAGTTCTCCCGCACGTTCTCCGACGATGTGAATGCCGAAAAGTTTACCTTTTTTATTGACGATGAACTTGCTCATCCCGGCGGTCGTCAGATCAGTTTGGGCGCGGTCGACCTTTTCATAATTAAAACGATAAATCCGGATACTGTCTCCATAGGTTTCCCGTGCCTGCGCTTCTGTCAGACCGCCGCGCGCAAATTCGGGATCGGTAAAAGTGGTCCAGACAATGTTTTCATAATCGGCTTTGCGCTTTACCGGCAGTGGCAGCACAGCATTCGGAACCGCGATGCCGGCATGATACTCGGCGATATGGCTGAACTGGTACGACCCGATGACATCACCGATGGCGTAAATGTTCGGCGCAGTGGTCTGCAGCCGCTTGTTGACCTGAATGCCCCGGGAGGTAAATTCAACACCCGCCTTGTCAAGGTCAAGCGTATCCACATTGGGACGTCTGCCGACGGCAATGAGCACGGCGTCGGCTTCAACGCGGTCCAGCGATTCGTTCTGCAAAGAAACCACAACTTTATCGCCGTTTTTGCTGAATTGCTTTGCACGGGTGTGGGTCAAAAGGTTGACGCCGTTTTTCTGCATCTGCTGCATCAAGACAGCGGACAATTCCGGGTCTTCTTTGGACAGCAAATGGCCGGTCGCTTCGATTTGTGTGATCTGAACCCCCAGTTGACTCAAAGCCGACGCCATTTCCGACCCGATAGGGCCGCCGCCGACAATCACCATTGAATCCGGCAAAGTTTCAAGTTCAAACAGGGTTTCATTGGTCAAATAATCAATATCCCCGACCCCTTCAATCGGCGGAACAAAGGGACTGGACCCCGTGGATATCACAAACGATTTTGACGATAATTCCTGATCGCCAACCGCAATACGATGACCATCCAGGAATCGGGCTCCGCCGATGTACACATCAATCCCCATATCTTTAAAGACATCCGGGGTTTCTCCCTGATAGACGGAATCGCGCACAGCGCGCACATGCGCCATCACCTGCTTGCTGTTCAGGGTAAAATCTCCGTTCACCCTCAATCCGTACGAATCCAGTGTGTTCACATGCCGGGCCACATTCCCGGCTTTGATCAGGGTTTTGCTGGGCACACATCCGTGCCAGGTACAGTCTCCGCCAATCTTTTCCTTTTCAATCAGCGCCGTTTTTTTCCCCAGATTATTACCCAGAATCGCGGAACTGATTCCGCCGGACCCTGCCCCGATCACGATCAAATCATAGTCATATTTTGCCAATTTAGGCTCCTTCTATCCTTGATTGTACACTGCCTGTGTTTCAGTGTTTTGTCTTTTGAAATTCCCAGATCATCGGGACCAGCATCATAATCAGCAGCGCCAGCACAAAACTGATCGCAAAGCTTGCCCATAAAGGCAGAGGTGAAATCAGCATCCAGTGCAGTATTCGTTCAGCGCCGGTAAACAATCCCATCAACAAAAGTCCGGTGAGCAGCCAGTATTTGAAGCGAATTTGAGAGCCGCATTCGGGACATTGGAACTCTCCCCATTTTTCCCAACTCATAATGATGGACAAAGGGCCGATTTTGTTTCCACATTCAGGACATTTTCCCATGTTTAACTCCGTTCCGGTTTAAAGTCTTTATGACGTTTCGATGTCAGGCTTTGCTTTCTGCTCTATCTTTTCTTTTGCGGTTTTTCCGGTTTTCTTTTTCACAATTTTCTTGTAGAGGGTTGGTATAAACATCAGTAAAACAAAGAAACCCAGCGCGGCAAAAAACTGGACTGAAATGATGTTGTCCAGAGAACTGCCCAGCATGGCATTGATAAAACCACCCGGGGCCATCCCAACAAATGAAGCAAAGAAAAAATCGCGAAATTTTATCCTGGACAGGCCGCCGCCGAAATTAACCGCATCATACTGGAACAATGGAATCAGACGCATGAACAGCATCATGCGGAATCCGTTTTTTTCAATACCATCATCAAACTGTTTGATTTTCCCATTGTGCAGCCAGCTGAAATTTTCAATAAACTGACGGCCAAAAAAACGCGCGATGACAAAGGAAAGACTGGCGCCCAATGTGGCTCCGATTAAAATATAAAGGGTTCCCCACCACTGGCCGAATGCCAGCCCCCCGGCCAGCGACATAATCCCGACCGGAAGCACCAGAACGGCGCCACGCAATGCATAAAGAATCATAAACACAATCGGCGACCAGACGCCGAACTGCAGTATAAAATCCCGAACCCGCGACGGTGTAAAATCCGAAACGGACAGGGGAGTAACCCGAAAGACCACAAAAATCACAGCGGCAATAGCGGCCAGAACAGTTAGCTTTAGCCAGGCTTTTTTCCATCCTGATTTTGATTGATCCAAGAGACCTCCTTTATCTCAATTCGATTCAAAAATTCGCTTTATCGCGGCATATGTCGCTCTCAACTGATCTGAATCAAGTTCTTGTGCGCTCATCGGCTGCAGGCGTTTCCAGAGCTGCTCCACATCAGACCAGGTGTCGATATCCGCATACGGTTCAAGGCGCCCTATATTCAGATGCGCTTTTTGCGCCCGCCTTAGAGTTTGCTGAAACACCCGGTCCGTGCTCCATGCAATGTCTTTAAAAAGCTGCGGTTGATCCGAATTCATACCGATCAGGTAATAACCACCGTCATTTGTCGGACCGATAACGGCATCGTGTTGTTCCAGGCCGGAAAACGCACCCGCCACGGCGTTTTTGGATAACAGTGGAATATCGCTGCCGACAAGCGCCGCATGTTCATATCCGTCATTTAGAACGCTTGCCAGGGCATGACGCATGCGCTCCCCCAGATTCAAACCGTTCTGGGAGATATAATTAAATGACGCGCCCAGCCAGCTTTTCATGTCATCGCCGCTGTCCGCAGGCGTAAAGCCTATGATCATATCCCATGCATGATCATCAGACAACCGCTCTACAGTATCCTCAACCATGGCCCGGTATAAGGTCAACGCCTGCTCCATTGTCAATTCCGGCTGCAGCCGCGTTTTGACCCGGCCGGGACGCGGCGCTTTCGCGAACAGGATGAGACCATTTTTATTTCGCCTGATCATTCAGCGACCAGTCGTAATCCAGATATTTCAGTTTCGGCTGCTGTTCATAAATAAACTTTCTATCCGATTCGGACCTATAGTCAGCGGCAAACTCGACCACGCCTCGTTCATCGCCATACACTTTCAGGGAACCGGAACCGGCGGAGGCCGGAAAATCTTCTTTATACCATTTAAAGATCGATGACAGATAAAGAATATTCTCCTGTTTGTCGAGCCGATTCTTGTCCGGATTTTGAATAAATTCGCGGGTGGCGGCATCCATTTGTTGATTCAGCTGATCCGCTGTAAACGCCCGATTCGGCAGTTTGGGACAACCGATGGATGCGCAGACAAGCACAAAATGAATGCGGGGGTCCTTGTACTGTTTGCGCAGAACATTGTGTTCAATATCATTTAGAGTCAGGTCCCGGCCCATGACCGGAATAAAAACTTTATCCCAAAAGCCGCTGATCTGCCGGATGCTGCTTTTCGGGAAACGCGCACGGGAGAGCAAATTCCCCCAATCAATGGGATAATGTCGCACAATGCCCTCAATGGTAATGGCATTGTAGGCATTGATCCACAAGGCCATTTGTTCCGCTCTGTCCCACTGTCGAAATGAATCCGCGTCCACCCGTTCAATCTGTTTTAAATAGAGTTTTAAACGCTGCCGGTTTTGTGTCAAGGCCTGGTAATCAACCAGACCATTTTGCACATGCTCTTGCAGCACAGCGTCAAAAGCCGAATGGCTGAACGCCGGGCCGGCGGAGCGGGACGGGACTGCCGACAGAACGATCAAGAGTAGTAATAATAATCCACGCATCATAATCCTTTGCAAACAAACACTGTTCAAACATTTTAGGGTATTTAAAGAACGTGACGATTAAAGGAAAACAGATTTATTCACCCGTTTCATGGTTAAAAAATTTAACATTAAAAATCATTGAATTAATCCATCAAAAAAATCAATAAACTTTTATTTCTGTACGATCGGGTATGATACGATAGGATACAGCGTGTTTTACAGATTTACCCCGGGAACTTATTTGAATGTATAAAACCGCGCCAGAGTTTCCGGCGACGCCCCCAGACGCCAGGCGCTCTGCAGTACCCAGCTGCGGATAGAATGATAAATATATCCTTCTTCAAGCCAGCGACGCGCCGACGTGTTGATGCGCAGCGGCAGAATCACAATATTCCCCTCCTCTTTGAGCCGTTTGCTGAAATCCATATCCTCCATGAGCGGAATTTCTTTATAGCCTCCCATGCGTTCAAACACCGGCCGTCGGACAAAAATCCCCATATCTCCGAACAGCCAGGTCAGCATGCGGTTTTTGCGGTTGGAAAAAAATTCCGTCCAGCGGAAGCGACGGGACGGATGATCCAGATTATATTCAAAGCCGCCGCCGACCAGATGCGGATCAGATAATGCCGCCAGCATGGCCGGGAGCGAGTCCGGGTGCGGCCGGCAATCAGCGTGCAAAAACCAGAGAACCTCGCCGGTTGCCGCCTGTGCACCTTTATTCATTTGAATCCCGCGGCCGCGCGGAGACTCGATCATCCGGCTGAGCCGCCTGGCACGCGCTGCGGTTCCATCCTGACTGCCGGCGTCCGCAACAATGAGTTCCAGACGTTCGTCCAGGTTTTTCAGATATTTTAACAGTTCAGCAACATTCTTTTCCTCGTTCAAAGTCGGAATAATGACAGAGATGGATAAATCATCGGTTCGGGTTGATTTTTTCATTTAACCTCTTTTACGATGGATACGTTCTGCTGCAGCAAAGGCGGCTCAACTGCCGACAAAGACCAACCCGGCTATCAGCGCCAGAATCCGCGTGCATGCCAGGCGGCTCTAATATTTAATGAATTTATCGCGAAAATGCAAGCGCTGTTTGTGTCAGCCAAGACCGGATTCCGCATCCAACCCCGACCTATGCCGTCCTGACAGGACGGGTTGGGTGTTGGGAATGATGTTCTACAGATATTTTATCCCTTGGGGATAAGCCGGTAAATGCCAGTGTAAATTCATGCCAGAAAAATAAATTATAACAGCACGTAGAACGCGTTACAATACCGGTTTAGCGAGGCAGTGCCCGGCCCCGTGAGATCATACAACCTCCTGATTGAAAACACACCCCTGCCGCTTTTATCCGTCCAACCCATCAAAAACCTGTCTCACGGGGGCTGCAGCGAGGGGGAGACCTCCCTTTAAAAAAAACATTCATTTACGGTGGTACGGTTTTGAATACAACTCAACATGCAAACCCTGGAATCAGACCCGCAAGTTATATAACATCTTTGTCCAGGCGGGAACAAAATGCATATTTTTACCTTTTATTATTGCCCAAAAAAATTTATTTTATCAAGCACCATCAAATGAAACGAGTGCAATTCAACAGGAGATAATATGAAACATCGAATCAATCTTTTCCGCCATGCCCCGTGGCTTTTCATCGTCTTTATGTCACTTGCTTTGCCGGCATCCGCCGCCAAACCGCTGACCCCGGAGGATGTACTCGACATAGAATATGTCAGTTCAGCCCGGATGAGTCCCGACGGTCGGTACATTGCTTATACGGTGCGCGTGCCGCGCCAACCCGGCGACGAACCGGGCGGCGCCTGGTACGAGCTTTATGTGGCTGATGTCAAAAGCGGCAAAACGCGTCCGTTTGTCACCGGTGAGGTCAATATTTATTCCATTGAGTGGCGTCCGGACGCATCGGCGATCGCATTCCGCGCCAGACGCGGCGATCAGGAACACACGCAGATATGGATGATCCCGGTCGACGGCGGCGAGGCCCGCCCCGTTACCGATCACGAATCCGGTATCTCCGAGTTTCATTGGCATCCCAACGGCAGACAAATCGCGTTTACAGCGATTGAACCGGAAACCGATCGTATGCAAAAACTGGATGACAAGGGCTATGACTTTATTTATTTCGAAGATTGGCGGCATGAGCATTTGTACATGATCGACGTGGACACGGACCGTCTGCCGGTTCAATCCGCTGAACAACTGACCCGGGACATGACGGTATGGGATTTTACCTTTAATCCCGACGGCGGTCAAATCGCGTTCTCGGCCTCCGACCGCAATCTGATTGATGCGTACTATATGTTCCGCCGCATTCATATCCTGAATCTTGCTGATAAAGAACACCGGCCATTAACCGACAATCCGGGCAAACTCGGCAATTACGAATTCAGTCCGGACGGCACCCACCTGGCCTATAGCGCGGCAAAATTTCGTAAAGATCATGCCGTTAGTCAGGCGTACGTCATACCGGTCAGTGGCGGACAGGCAAAGAACCTGACCCCGGAGCATTTCATCGGTCACGTGGAATGGGTCAACTGGAAAGACAGCGACACTGTGCTCTATATGTCCGGCGAAAAAACCGCCAACAGCCTCAGTCTGGTGGACAAGGACGGCGGCGAACGCGACATCATTCATTCTTCAAAAGAGAACGGCGGTGTGGTGTTTTCTCCTCCGAGTTATACCGACGATTTTAAACAGTTTGCTCTGGTCGGTCACACACCGCAGCATCCGCGCGAGCTGTATTACTGGCAGCCGGACAGCGACCTGCAGCGCCTCACAAACCTGAATCCCTGGCTGCAGGAACGCGATCTGGGCGAACAACGTGTGGTTCAGTACAAAGCGCGTGACGGCGAAACCATCGAAGGCCTTTTGATGACACCGCCGAGTCATGAAAAGTCCGGCCTTCCCCTGATGGTATTTGTGCACGGCGGACCCGAATCCCATTATTCAAACGGCTGGGTGACCTATTATTCCACACCCGGACAGGTGCTGGCCGGCCGCGGTTATGCGGTGTTTTATCCCAATTATCGTTCCAGCACCGGCTACGGACTCGATTACGCTCTGACCGGTTATCAGGACGCCGCCGGGACGGAATTTGATGATATCGCCGACGGCATCAAACATTTTGTCGATACCGGTCTGGTGGATGAGGACCGCGTCGGTCTGGCGGGCGGTTCTTATGGCGGATTCGCCGCGGCCTGGTTTTCCAGCTACTATAGCGATCTGGTCAAGGCCACGGGTATGTTTGTGGGGATCAGCGATCTGATCAGCAAACGCAGCACCACCGATATACCCTATGAAGAACTGTACGTCCATTCCGGTGAAAAATTGGAGAACATGTGGCAGTTCAGCCTGGAACGCAGTCCGGTTTATCACGCGCATAAAAATGACAACAAAACAGCCGTTTTGATCTTTGGCGGCAAACAGGACAGCCGCGTTCATCCGTCACAGAGCATCGAGTTTTACCGGCGTCTCAAAATGAACCATCACAAAGCCGTGCGGTTGGTGCAGTATCCCGGTGAAGGTCACGGCAACCGCAAGCAGCCCGGACGCATCGATGTGCTGTACCGGACCGTGGACTGGTATGACTGGTACCTCAAAGACGGCAAACCCGTGGACGGCCCCATGCCGCCGCTGGATCTCAGTGAAAAATACGGTCTGGATTTATCGAAATAAAGATTCATGGCAGAGTATCGGCCGCTGTACATTCAGGGTTACCTGTCATAGCGGCCGAATGCAATACATCAGATCAAAACATATGAATAAACGAATACCGTCAATCCCACCGTAATTCCAGTCCGTGCAAATCCGTGTTATCCGCATACATCCGTGTGTTATCAATCTCGTCGCGAGCCTCCGGCTTGCGACGCCTGTCAGCTGTTCCTGAAGCAAATATCTGACACAGCAATGCTCTGCATGGCCTGATTCGAGTCACAGCATACCAGAGCCCGCGGCGTTTCAGCATCGACAGGCGCCCCCGGGCGAAATGGATAGCGCACCCTATGATGCTGAACTCTACGTATAAGATCTATCTCTTTATACGTATAATTTTATTCAATCCCCTGCTTACAGCTTGTGACCGGGGACTAAAGCCACCTCGGAAAAATCGGGTGTGGGGGGAATTTCTCTTCCCCACGCGTTAAAGCGCGTGGCTATGAAACAGACACCACCCTCTGGATTTAGTCCCTAGCAGCGCCATTCCCGTCCCGGTGGGACGGAATATCTATAGCCGTAAACAACACATAAAACCGGCGTCCCTTTGGGGACGCCATATGACGCCTGCCACTCGGAACAAAATCGAGCGTCACAGCAGAATATTGCAGCAGACACCTGTCCCCCAGGCATATGCGTACGGGTTCTGATATCAAAAATCGCAGAATTTCTTGCCTATCTCCCTCCTGCCCCGGACCTCGAACCAATCTCTGCACCTCACCAGCCCTGAAAGGGCGGCGTACAACAGCCCCGGGCAACGCCCGGAGTAAAACACAAACGCAAAACAGAGCCCTGAAGGGGCGACATCAACCGGCCGAACCTCACCCCTGGTTTTCGAAAATTAATATTGATTTTCCCCCATAAAACCGGAACGATACGCGGACAGGGCAGAGATTGAAAATAGAGGGGGTAGCGGAAGACAGGCAGCCGAACGGCCGGCCTGCGTTTTTCAGCAGGACGGTAAACCGGCAATTAAGGTTTGCAGACATTAAATATTTTCGGAGGGATGCAATGACGACCGGGGCAAACCGTTTCTACTGCCGGTTTAGTGAGGCGGTGCCCGCCCCTTGCATTGCAAAATTTCTATCGGCAACATCAACCGGGGCGGGCAGCCTGGCTGCAGCGAGGGGGAGGCTTCCCCCTATAAAAAATCAGATTCAGGCACGGCGTGATATATAATTGCAGGGCCGACTCTAACAGCCAAACGCAATGAATCCGTTTCAGTTTTTCTGTAACCCTAATACACCATGCACGTATATCTTATATTACCCCAATTCCCGGAGACCCGCATGAAAAAAATAATCTCTATTGCTGCCGGTTTCATCATTCTTTTGTTCATCGTTTACCTGTTTCTATTCGGACGTTTGTTCCCCTTTTCCCCTCTCAGCCTTGGATTCGAAAAAACCGAATTTGACCGCGCTGTCGTTTATCATGATAAAAATGACACGCTTGCTGAATTCAGCGACATTGACAGTCTGATTCAGATCGTGGAAACAACCCACCGGCTGTCGTTTCGCGACAAGGTGGACATTTTTCTGCCGGCAACAGACCGGCGCTACAGGCGCTATACCGGCACCGGCGCCCGATTTGTGGTGCAGCCGCTGTACGGCCGACTGTTTATTTCGGAACGCGCGCAACAGGACTATCGGGCAGACAAAATCCATTTTAATGTGTACATGAAACACGAGCTGTCCCATACCCTGCAAATCCATTTTATTGTCGCATATTTTCAGGGCGGCGAACGCGTGGCCACCGGCGCCCGGCGGTTCACCCGCGACAGGCAGCAACGCGTCATGCAAGGATATGAGCAAATTCTACAGCAGTATCCTGTCGATACCAGCCGCATTATCCTCGGCGGTCCGTCAGCCGGAGGATACCGGTCGATGGTTTTGTGCAAAAAAAAGTTTTCCAGAAAAGAAATCCTTGACTCTGGACCAAATTTGATTATTTTTATAGATATTCGTACGCTAAATCCAGAGTCGTACAGAGCGCTCTCTTGACCCCATCGGCTCTCGCCGCAACTCCTGAACCTTGCCTGCAAATTTGACCTTGATGCGGCAAAAATCTGTTGTAGGGGGATGTTTGAAAGGAGTATTGCATGAACAAGCTGCTCATTTCCCTGCTTTGCCTGCTCTTTATGGCACCTGCATTACATTCGGAGCCGATCACCCCGGAGCAGGCGCAAATGGCTGCCGCGAATTTTACGCACAAACGTCAGGAATCTACAGCGCGATTATCCAAACCTGTTTCCGCCACCCTGAAAAGTACAATCCATGATGCTGACAAACCGCTCGCCTTTATAGCTGAACTCGAGCCGACGGGATTCCTGATCCTGTCCGGTGACACGGACTTGCAACCGGTCATCGCCTATTCGTTCCGACATGCATGGAATGCAGACACGAGTTCGGATAACCCGCTGTATCATCTGGTCAAGCACGATCTGATGCTGCGCCGGCAGGCGGTCCCGCTCCTGGACGAAATATTCATCAAGCGCAATCATAATGCATGGCAGACGCTGCTAAATTCCCGTCTGTCAAAATCCGCAGCTGTTTTCCGGCAGTGGCCGGAACCGGGAAGCTCCTCCACCGGCGGCTGGCTGGAAAGCGTCTGGACACAACATTCACCCTATAATGACTTTTGTCCCCTGGATCCCGTCACCGGCAACCGCTGCGTAACCGGCTGCGTAGCCACAGCTTTGGCGCAGGTGGTGCATTATCATCGTTTCATCGGAGATTTGTCGTTTGATGCGGCCGATGCCTATACAACGGGAACCCGTAAAATCGAAATAGACAGCGACAGCTCAAGCTGCGATTTCCCGTCCTTTCCGCGCCTGAATGATTACCTGAACGACCTCAAATCCCGTTATTTCGATGGAGGCTCTCTAACCAACCGTGACAAGGCGGCATTAAATTTTGCCTGCGGAATAGCGGTAAAGATGAATTACACAAGCAGCAGCTCCGGGGCTCCGTCCAGCGCGCTGGAAACGGCATTGAAACACCATTTTTCGTATGAATCGGCCGATTATATCAGTGATTTGAGAGAAACCAACGCGGTCGACGATTTTTATTACCGTCTGCAGGAAAACATGATGAACGCGTTTCCCGCTCTGCTGGATATTGCCAAACTCAACATCAGCATGGCGCATGTCATTGCCTGTGACGGATACAATAGCGATAATTTTTATCACCTGAATTTCGGCTGGGGCAGCACATCTCCGGATGCCATACCGGACGCCTGGTACGCGCTGCCGCACGCCATGCCCGCGGGATACGGGATCATTACCGGTGCGGTTGTCAATATACACCCGGGATTATGGTACAGGGAACTATCCAGCAACACCCAATGGATTCAGATTCCGCCCTGTACTATCGGCGCTGAATCGGATATCCGGTCAGTCACTCTGCGCAACAACAGTGACTGGAACATGACGGTTCACTCTGCCGTCACATCGGCACCGTTTTCAGTCAGTGCATACACACACAGTTTCAGCGATTCGGTCGGGCCGTTCAGCCTTGGACCTGACGAAGAATTGACCCTGTACACGCGCTGTATCCCCGATTCTGTCGGCAAACTGGACCGGGCGCTTACCGTACACGCGTCCGGCGAAAATCAATATCTGAATGTCCACATGACCGGTTACGGAATTCCGGAAACAGGCACAGCTGTCAATCCGGGACCGGTATCCGGGACATGGGACAAGGCACGTTCGCCTTATTATGTGTGCGGGAATATTGCGATAGAACCGGGAGACATACTGCACATCCAGCCCGGTGTCGATATTATTTTCATGGGCCGCTTTGCTCTGACTGTCGGAGAACAGGCGCAGCTGCGTGCCTGCGGGTCCCGCAGCGATTCCATCCGGTTCGATGCCTACGATGCTCAGCAGGGCTGGTCCGGGATTGTGTTTGACCAAAGTGCAGGCAACGATTCGCTGTGCTTTTGCAGACTGACCCACGCTGTATACATTCAGGAGACGAACGATTACGGCGGCGCACTGTCCATATACAATTCTTCACCGGTGATCCTGAACTCATGTCTGCGCAAAAATCGGGGATTTTACGGCGGCGCCCTTTACGGTGATCAGGCCGGGCCGTTTTTACAAAACTGTGTCATTGATGAAAATCAGGCAGATGAATGCGGCGGCGCATTTTATCTGAAGAAACAACTCGTCTCCCATCATTTTAAATACCGTGATATGCAGAAACCAAGCCAATACAAACGGCGCGCTCCTGACCAGTTCGCGATCGGATGCCTGGTTTTATAACGTCACCGTAACAGATCACATTGACGGCCGATATCTGGGCGGTTTAATCCATCTTGCTGCCGACAATACCATCAAATTTGCAAACTCGATCCTCTGGACCCCTGAAGGTGATAATATTGATATTTTTATGGATGAGCACAACAGCATCGAGTTTGAATATTCAAATATCCGAACCACCTATCTGAATCAGCACTGGCCGGTTGTGGGATATCCGTATGAACAAAACAACATCATCTGGGGGCCCGGCAATGGTTCCAGCGCCCCATTGTTTACGCACGCTGATCCGTTTCAGTATATACTCCAGTCCGGTTCGCCCTGCATCGATGCGGGCAATCCGGGTCCCGCCTATAATGACGAGCAGGACCCTGAAAATCCCGGCAGCGCCCAGTGGCCGGCCAGGGGCGGATTGCGCAACGATATGGGAGCCTACGGCGGCTGCGATCTGCAAAGCGTGGTGCCTGTGGAACTCGCCCTGTTCACAGCAGAGTCCGCCGGCAGCCATGTACACTTGACATGGACCACCCTGTCAGAAACCAACAATTATGGTTTTAATATCCAGCGCAGAACGAGTGACACCCCGTTTCAAACCATTGCATTTGTCAAAGGTCAGGGAACAAGCACACAGCCGCATCACTACAGTTATCAGGATTCGAATCTTTCCCCGGGCATGTATGAGTACCGTTTAAAACAGATTGACGCGGACGGCTCATTCACTTTTTCACAAATCACACGGATTTCAATCAACACCCCGCAAAAATTCAGACTGGCACAAAATTACCCGAACCCATTCAACACCTCTACCCGGTTCACATACGATATCCCCTGTGCTGCTGAAACGCGTCTGTTTATTTACAATCTCCTCGGCGAACAGATCAGATGTCTGGTGAACGACAGCAGACAGCCGGGCACCTACCGCGTGAGCTGGGACGGCAGAGATGATGCCGGCACTTTGGTCAGCAGCGGCTGTTATTACTGTAGAATGCAGGCCGCCGCATTCACTGCGGCTGTAAAACTGGTTCTACTCAGATAAGCGGCCCGTCAATGCTGCAGCAGCCAGCGATAGATTCCGGCGCGTTCATCGGCTGTCATTAAATGACCGCGCCCTGAAAGAATCTTCATCACCGGCTGCCCTCCGGCGGATTCCAGCATATGCTGCATCTCATAGGCATTCGACACACTCACCGCGCCGTCGCTGTCGCCGTGCCAGATCATGACCGGCAAATCTTTAACAGCAGACAGCTGTTGCTCACTGACAGAATCAGACGGGCCGCCGGCGGCAATGACCACCGCCCGCCACTGTTCCGGCGAGCGGAGCATATGCATCCAGGCTCCGTACCCGCCCATGGAAAAGCCTGTCAAATACACGCTGTCCGCGCTGTTCCAGTTCGCTTGCATGTCATGCAGCGCCTCATAGATATCGCGGCCGGCTTCCCCGCGATAGCCGGCATTGCCGCGGCACCAGGGCTGCAGAATAAAGGCCTGAACATTATTTTCATTCATTTCTTCACTACCCCGTATGGCTCCGGGCACTGAGGTAAAAAAGGAAAGCGGATACGGATTCCCGGCGCCGTGCAGATCAACAATCACCGGATAACGGCGCTCCGGAGTCCAGTCGCGCGGCAACAGCAGCTTGTAAAACTGCAGACTGTTATCCGAGGCGGTAAAGGTGCAGAGCATGTGCTTGCTTCCGCTACGAATTTTATCCGCGGCATTCAATTCATTTTTCACCTCACGAAACAGATAATCGCTGTATGCCGCGCACAACAGCGCTTCGGATTCACCCTCGCGCAGGCGCGATTGCGCTTTTTGCCATTCCGCAGTCACCACATCATACACGGATTGAAAATGACGAGCTGTCAGAGAATCAGAGTCTCCCGAGAGGATTTGCTGCAGTTCCGCCAGCAAATCCTCAATGGTGACAGCCGGATAAGCCGGCACAAAGGTTTCCCGGTCCAGCGTGTATCCGTCAGATTCTGCCCTGATTTCAAAAGTTTGCCGACTGTAATACACATGCGGTTTCAAGGTCAACACATACCGCTGTACGCTGCCGGTATCCGGATCAATCGAAAAAAACCGGGGTTCCTCAAATCCCCGGCTCACAGTCAGGTCAAGAGGCTGAAACGTATAAGCGGCAATAAAAATCTGCATGCTGTCATCAGCGCTCCAGAGATTGGTCTTGCTGGGCAGTATGGAGACAAATTCTTCATCCGGTGTATCAAGACGCACGGTTTTGAACAATCCGGGTCGCAAATTCCCGCCGGCTCCGTCGCCCCAGTACAGCCGCAGCTGCTGCGACCCCTCGTCCATGTCGTTGACCTGAACGGCAAATCCCATTGTTTCAGCAATACCCGGTTTCATCTGGAAATCAGACCAGTTGAAATACAATGAATACCGGGTTTGCTGCATATCGTCATCTCGTACAATATGCATGTCCATGTCCTGGATGGCGCCGCGCCGGCGCGGATTTCCGTGATAATGCGCCCAGGCACGCGCTCCCTCGCGCGTAAGCGCAAACGTGATCGATGCATCATTGGGTCCCACAAACGCCGAACCGGGGTCGCGGCTGCCCGCGCCGCTGCCGTCCGCGTCAATCCCCAGCCTGAATCGCGTCGCCGTCCCAAATATCAGCGCCCTGCCGGATATTGACATGCCGGTCATCCCAAACGATGATGGAAACGATAAAACCGTGTAGATGCGCTGACATCCATCCCCGGGCGCGCGTCTCCTCTTCTGATGACTGCAATTCAAACAGCGGCGGCTGCTGCAGCAATTCCAGTTCATCGCCCGTCCACGGTATGAGCCGCCCCTCTGTTGATTCAGAGCACTTTTGTCTGAGATTGACCGGTTCCCCCCTCTCCTCTGCTGCATACCCATTGAAAAGCAACCCCGCCAGCAAAAAAGAGACGCTGACATAACGCATGATATCTCCTCAGCAATACACTATTCAGGAACTTTTGGATTTCTCAGCATTGAATCAAAAGATAGTGATTTCGAACCGAAATCAAAAGAGGTTCTTTCAGCTGTACAGTATATCCGGAACGCCGCTGTTTTAGAGATGCAGATTCTGATAGGCTATTCGTTCACGGCAGGCACGGATTTTATGCGGTAATAGGGCGAGGACGGATCCGTCCTGCAGCGTGACGGGAGTAAAACTCGCGCACCATCTCGCCGTTCCAAAATCCTGCCGCACCTGACCATTCTCCATTCCGTATCCCCTCCCGGCCCAACCCGTCCTTACAGGACGGGTTGGGTGTTGAAAATCATATTCTATAGATATTTTGTCCCTGACGGGACAAGCTCCAAAATGCCCGTGTAGACTCTTGCCAAAAGTAGAAAAAAGCGATAGCACCGGTTGTATCACGATACAGTTTTACATTCACATGATCCAACTTGCAAAACTAATAACTCAAACGCCGCTTCATCCGTGAAAATCCGGGTTCCATTGCCGTTCATAATGGGGACAATGTTTATCATTTACAGTACCATCACTTCCCTTGCGGCACAACGCCCGTCCCGGCGGGACGGCAACTCTATAGCCTCAAACAGCACACAAAACCGGCGTCCCTTTGGGGACGCAATATGACGCCTGCCACTCGGGACAAAATCGAGCGTCACAGCAAAACATATAAATTCGCAAATGCCGTCAACCCCGAATTCCGGTGCGTGCAAATCCGCGTCATCTGCGTACATCCATGGGTTATCCATCACGTCAAACAGATCGCACAGGGGTTCAAACCCTGTGCGTATTATTCACGGAGGTTCTACCTCCGGATTTTAATAAAAGTCGCGAATATCAGAGGGTAGAACCCCCTGCCATACAGCGTAACGGGGGTAGAACCCCCGCACGATCTCGGGACTTGCCTATCTCCCCCCTGCCCCGGACCTCAAACCCTGAACCTCGAACCAGTCTCTGCAGATCACCAGCCCTGAAAGGGCGGCGTACAACAGCCCCGGGCAACGCCCGAGGTGTAAACATCATCCAAAACAAAGCCCTGAAGGGGCGACATCAACCGGCCGAACCGCACACCCGGTTTTCACAAACAATAAGGGATCAATCCCCCGAGCGACCGGCCGGCCTGCGTTTTTCAGCCCGGTAAACCACCCATTCAAAATAGTTCTTGACCTTATCTGATAAATCCAGTATATTGACCTCATATATAGGTCATATAACCTTATATTGAGGTCATTAATTATGCTGGAACCCATACTGAGGTTCGCAAACCCGGGAAAAAGTATTGATCTATTTGGCGGCGCGAAAGCAGGGATACGCCAGAGAGATCTCTGAGTTTTACAATTCAAGCCTGAGTCCCATACAAATTCAACTCGACCGGCTCGAATCCGGAAACGTATTGGTCAGCCATTTATCAGGACGCACGCGTATCTATGCCTTTAATCCGCGCTATCCGTTTCGGGAAGAACTGGTTCAATTGCTCAACAAGGCCATCTCGTTTCTTCCTGAAGAAAAGCAAGAAAACCTGTTGTATAACCGGAAACGGCCGAGAAGAAAAAGCAAACCGTTATAAAACCGATCCAAAAGATGAGCCTGGGCGAACTGGCGGCTTTTATTTGTTCCTATATGAGACAGAATGGTATTTCCTGCGTACTGACAGGAGGCGCTTGCGTTACCATCTATTCTGACAATAAATATCAATCCTATGATCTCGATGAAATCCGCAGATGGTCTCAGGTGGAAAGGCAGCTGGCAAAATTTGAAAAGATCAAAGATAGTCTATAGATTGTTTATCGCTACGGGATAAGCTCCAAAATGCCCGTGCAGACTCTTGCCAAAAGCAGAAAAAAGCGATACCACCGGTTGTAACACGATATCGTTTTACATTCACATGATCCAACAGGCAAAACCAATAACTCAAACGCCGCTTCATCCGAGAAAATCCGCATTCCTTTGCGGTTCATAATGAGAATAATAATTATCATTTCCAGAACAATCAAAGCACAACCAGCACGATTTTCATAGATTGAATCTGTAATACAAATTCAATCCGCCACGGATTCTCTATGCCCCGTTGGCGGGTCAACCGGAGACAGAGGTCTCCACTCATCGCCCGCCCGCTATCCGGTGTATCCGGATATTCTGGAGGAATACGGCTATCACGTCGGGTTCACCGGCAAGGGATGGGCGCCCCGAAGCGTCGAGGACAGCGGACGCACCCGCAATCCCGCCGGCAACGCCTACAATGACATCCGTCAGCGGCCCTGGATGGAATTCGGGGTGACATATGAAATGTATGACATGGATCACGCCGCCAATTTCAAAGCGTTTTTACAAGATTTTGCATAGCTTCCAACAGCAGCGAATATCCAGAAACAGAAATCCCCTTGGTGTAAATAAATTTATCATTCAGGCAACAATCTTTTTAACAGCGGGCAATTTACTCAACACAATCTCGTCCAGGTCCAGTTTTCGGCTGGCATTATCAATATCAATCCCCACAATATTATGACGATCATCATAATCAATTACAACTCCTTCCGATATCTCTACACTTTCCACACTCGAATTTGACGATAGATCAATATACATCGAATCTGTATCGGAATAGTAATTAATTTTCATATTTAAATCCCCTATCCGGAAATGCATTATGAATCGTTCTTTTATCCTCAAGAGTAATAACTCTCAAGACCTTATCCAGTTCCTCAACGATGCCCCAAAATCTGTATCTATTATTGTCTTGTTTTTCTATTTTCAAAGGATTTTCAATAATCTATATACACCATTCTTTTCTAATAAAGGGACGTTTTCGTAATACCTCATTTTCAAAATATGGTGTGAATTTGTAATTTTTCATAGATAACTGGATTATTTATTGTTTGTCTTTCAATTTAGTGTTTTTATCTTATTTTGTAAAGCTTTATATTGCATTCCTCAGATATTTCCTTAAAGATGGTCTTGTCTGTAGCAAAAAAGTTTTGTTGCTCACAAGTTAATTCAGCCACATCCACAACCTCGCCTGATTATATATCAACATAATAAGAATATACATAATGGTAAATTCATATTATATCGTGTAAGGGGCACGAGTGGATCGTGCGGCATTTCAATCTCCGTCACTAATCTCGTCCCAAGCCTGCAGCTGAATCCAGGGATCAGTTTCTATGGTACCGCCCCTTCAGGGCTCGCACACCATGCCTTACAAATCCCCCGGGCGTTGCCCCGCCCGCGTTGGGGCTCGGACCTGGCCGCCAGTCCAGGATGACCCCATGATCACCGGCATCCCCCCACCCAAACCTCGGACCACAAGCCACAATCCGCCGCTCACCAGCCCTGAAAGGGCGGTGTACAACAGCCCCGGGCAGCGCCCGGGGTGTAAACATCATCGGAAACAGAGCCCTGAAGGGGCGATATCAATCAGCCGGACCGCACGCCCGGTTTTCAGCAACAATGGAGGCTCCATCCCTCGCACGGACGCAATGACAAGCGCACGGGGCAGGACCTGAAAAAAGAGGGGGTAGCGGAAGACAGGCAGCCGAGCGGCCGGCCTGCGTTTCTCAGCAGGACGGTAAACCGGCTGTCGAGGTTCGCATGGATTGGATATCCCGGAAGGGGTGCAATGACGGCTGGGCAAACCGTTTATGCTGCCGGTTTAGCGAGGCGGTGCCCGCCCCCGTGAGATCATGAGGGCCTCCTATTTAAAAAAATCGATAAGAATCCCCTGCCGCTTTTACCCGACTCACACATCAAATGCCTATCTCACGGGGCGGCAGCCTGGCTGTAGCGAGGGGGATGCTTCCCCCTTTAAAAGCGGATTCCGGTACGACACAATATATGATTGCACATATGAATCTCAGCCTGCGCCCGTTCTTTTAACCGGTGTTGAAATAAATCCAATTTACGGACTGTTTTGATAAGTATCTGACATTCCGACAATTTCTTGTTTTATTCACTATAAAAAGGGGATCATCATGCAGCGTTTGTGTGTTTTTATCAGCATCATCATCCTGCCGGCGCTGGTGAACAGCGCGGTTCCCGGCAGCATGATCGGGAATGTTCCGGACAACAATCAGCCGCCGGCCAATGCACAGGCGGCGTACTGCCTGCCCATGTCGGCTGTGAATATCATTGAATACTGGGACACGGTGCAAAAACGCGCCGGCGCCTACGGGGTGCTTGGCGGTCTGTCCGGGTATAAAGCAGCAGCGGATATTGCGTGGTTTTGCGCCACCAACGGCGGCGGCAGTTCCAGCCGCGACAATGCCTCACGGGGCCTGACCGGCACCCTGCGCCAGGATATTGAACCCGGACTGGCTGAATTCTTTCCCTGGGATACGGATCTCACCTACGGCTATACCAATTCGCAGGTGCTGCCGAATAAACTGGACACAGAATGGACGGTGGACATGGATTATACCGAAGGTTTTGACCATATAAAGGCAGAAATCGATGCCGGACGTCCGGTGATTCTGTGTTTTTCCAACTGGGACATTTCGCCGGGAGATACTCTGGCTGATGTGTCGCTGCCCGAGCCGGTTACCTGGTACACCTGGAATATCCCACCGGCCAACACGCCGCAGATCGAAGACGCGCCGTATGAATACTGGTATCTGGACGTGAGAGCAGAACCGGGGCATGCTGTCACCGGGATTGGTTACCTGGAGCAGTACGATCCGGACGCCGGGGCTCCTGCGCCGCTGGACGACTGGGTGATCGTGCGCGACAACTGGTCGGTGACCCCGCAGGCGGTGGCTGTGCCCTGGCGTTACTGGAACGCAACCGTGACTCTGGACCCGGGTGGCTACGGTCTGGACATGCCGTACTCGCAAAATCCGGTGGCTATTGACGGGGTTATTTATTCAGAAGAAATCGATGATTGTACCAGTTTGCAAATTCCAAACAGCCGCAGCATCAACTGCAAGGCGGTTGAACAGCAGGCACTGTATTTTTCTTTTACCTCCGCTCCGCCCGGCGCCACCACGGAACTGCATTTTTGTTTCGATAGGAACAACGATGACCCGTTTTCCCCGCAGAGCAGTGATTTGTGCATCCGGGTCAATTCCAACGGCAGCCAGAGCGCGCACATCGGCAGCAGCGGCAGCTGGACACCGCAAATCCCTGCAACCGGCTGGGATTGCTATATATCGACCAACCCGTTTTGGACCGTGGAATTGCTTGTTGATTACAGTACCCTGGGGGTGACCGCGGGACAGGACGATACCCTGGGATTTGCGGTTTGGGAATACAGTCAGGATGACCTGGGCTGGCCGTCTGCGTCTTCGCCGGATGTTCCGAGTTCCTGGGGAGATGTGTATTCATCGGACCAGTTTCTGCCGGTCAGTCTGACCGGATTCAGCGCCCGGGTTGAGGATCAGCAGGTGCATCTGCAGTGGCAGACCGCGTCGGAGGAGCGGAACCTGGGATTTGAAATCCAGCGTTCAGCATCCGGAACTGCTCCGATACCGGTCGCCTTTATCAACGGCGCCGGCACCACGACGCGTCCACAGATGTATACATACACAGACCGGCCTGCCGGGTACGGCGACTTTGAATACCGGTTATTTCAGATTGACACGGACGGAAAACGAACGTTTCTGGATTCGCTGACCGTTGCAGTCAGTTATCCCCGCAAGTTTATTCTATATCCAAACCGGCCAAATCCATTTAATTCGAGTACACAGTTTGAATTTGTGCTCGCACACCCGGCAGACGTACAAATCGATATTTACAGCGCACTGGGCAGAACGGTTTACAGCCGGGACAAGCGCCACTATGATGCCGGGCGGCATCGTCTGACCTGGCAGGGCCGTGACCGTGCGGGACATGCTGTGCCGTCCGGTGTTTATATCTGCCGAATCAGCAGCGGGAGCCGCCGGTTCAAGATGATGCTTGTTCGGTAGGTCAAGGTGCAAAAAAATGCCGCGGCACGCTGATGATGCGGCGGCATTTCTTCAACAGTCCCTGGTGCAGAATTTACAATTTAATCGGATACAAGCGCATTCAGCGATTGTTTCGGATTAATGAGGAACAGACGGCTGTCCTCGCTGGTCTCGACGCCCGCTTTAATGACATCAATCACCTCAGCCGGGGTCAAATCGGGATTGACAGCCAGTAGTTTTCCGACCAGATTGACCACATTCGGGGATGCCATAGACGTACCGGAGGCTTTCATGCGCGTACCGCCCGGCAGATAGCTGTCAACCTCGAACCCGTTGGCATGCAATGTGACCCGCTCGCCGAAACTGGTAAACGAGGTCTCTTCACCGGCCTGATCCACAGCGCCGGCCACCAGCAGATTCGGCAGATCAAACGAAGACGGGATGACCTGATCAAATTCGACGTCATTATCCGAATTGCCGGCCGCGGTGACAAACAGAATCTCCGGCGCGCTCTTGATGGCGTTGTACAATCCGTCTTTGTAAATCGTGAAAATCTCACGGGTTTTTTCGCGCCGCTCTTCCGCGTCTTTGCCGATGCCGTTGGCCTCCAGCATGCCTTCGATTTCCGAGAACGTCCAGCCCCAGCTCATGTTCACGGTGCGCACCCCGTGCTCCTGGAAATAACGGACGGTGTTCATATAGTTTTCACACGCGCGCGTTGCCTGTTCCACCGAAGGCGGAGCCGGTATGGAACGATAATCAAAGGTAATGCGCGCGCCGAGGATACGTGCATACGGATTACCGTCCGCGGCAATGCCCGATACATGCGTGCCGTGCATGTACAGGGCAAACATCATCAAATCCTCCAAAAACGGTTTCACTTGTTCCGAAGGCATTGAGCCCAGGCGTTTGCGCAGCACCTGAGCTTCTTCGCTGTTCACCGCGGCCTGGAGATCTTGCAGACCCTTTGTCTGCGCGATCATATCAGAGGTTCGCTCCGCCTGTTCGGGCGGCAGCGGATACAGCAGATCGGGAGAATAGTATTCCTCAAGATCAAACGCAATACCGTGAATATCATCGACATAACCGTTGCCGTCATGATCCGCGCCGTCCGGCTGTTCGTCTGCATTAACCCACATCTGATCGCCGAATACATCGGCATCCACACCGGAATCCCAGATACCGATCAGAACCGGGCTGTATCCTTCAGTGCCGTCAAAAACGACATTGCGGTCCGGCCAGATATTCTGTTTTTCCACTTTATTGTTCTGGATATAGGCATCATAGGTCTCGATGATCTCTGAACGCAAATGATACATCAGGGTCAGGGCGCTGCGAATATTCAGCAGACTCTTGGCCGCCTCCCCGCTGATAGAGTTTGTTTTTTCAAAGGCCGGGTCCATTTGAGATTGAACAACACCAATGTAAACATTCGGGCTCATCATTTCAAACGCGCCCTTGGTCGATTCCACCTGGTCCTGCACCACATCCCAGGGCAGAGAATCCACGACGGCCTTGAATTTGGCACGAAACGCGTCGCGGATTTGGTCCGGTTCATAGCTGTTTTTTTCCTGCCAGGTTTGGGCGAGAATGCGGGCATTCAGACCGCTCATCAATTTGGACGCCGGCTTTTCCTCCAGTTCCCGCCGTTTTTCCACCCATTTGAGCACCCGTTCCGCATCCTGTTCCAGCAGCGCGACGGTGATCAGAGCCCCGTAAATATCCTTTAATGTTGTTTTATCATTAATCTCGTAATCCTGCAGAACCCCTTTGAGATCCGCTTCCACTTGATCGACAAACGCGTCAAAACCGCTTTTCTGCTGAATAAAGTCTGACGGTTTGGCCGGAATCTCGTAATTAAAAACCGGCATATCCTCCAGTTTCTCGATCTTTTGTTTTTGGCCCCATACGCATACGGGAACCAGAAACAGGAAAAGAACCCAAAAATAGCGTCTTGTTCTCATTGTTTTCCTCCTGTTCATACACATTTCAAGCGCCCCTTGTTGTTTACAACCACCTGAATATACGAAAAACCGGCAATAATACAACAAAAAGTTCTACAACGCCGGTTTAGCGAGGGGGAGACCTCCCCCTATAACCGGGTATACGAAGGCAATCGGCTAATCTGCTCAGCTTTTTGAGGGTTCATGGGCTTGGTGATTTCCGATCATTTTTAACGTGAACGTACAGAATTCAGTAATCATCCAGAGTGCGTTATTTAAAAAACGACACAATCTTCAGGACAATCAGTCAGACTTGTAATCCCGGTTTCCGCGCGACGCCGCTTCGTCGTCATCCACGCCTTCCTGCCATCCCGAGCGTACCTGCTCCCGCTGATCAAAGCGTTTGATATACGGCTTGATATCCAGCAGCGGCGTGCCGTCAAGGATATCCACGCCCTGTATATGCAGCACATTATCCTCAATTTGCAGCAGCTGCACCAGGCTCATTCCCAATTTATTGGGGCGATGCGGCGCCCGCGTGGCAAATATACCCACAAGTTTATCCATCAGATAGGGTGTGAGCTGCAATGCTGTCTTTGCCGAACGATGAAACCAGTAAAACAGATAGATATGCGAAAATCCGTCCAGATGCAAGAGTCCGTCTGCATAGTGCGGATCAAGATGCACACTTGCTCTGATATTCCCGCAAAATACCGGCTGGATGGGAACCTGGGCCGGCTCGGTATGCGGTGAATGGATGATACCGATGGGTTCAAACAGAATTGGATCGGACATGATAACCCTGATATTTTAGATAAAAAAAGCTTGAATTTTTTCAGATCAGCGCCTTTCAGCGTGATCGGTTTATCCTGACACCGGCGTAAAACACAATAATTTCAGCAGGTCTATCACCCTCGTTGATACCATAATGCGGGGTATCCACCACCTCGATAATGGACTGGCCTGCCATGAGATGATGTCTTTTTCACCACAGTCAGCTGACCTTTCAGCAGCGCCCCGGCATTGATGACCGGATGCGCGTGCAGGGGCAGTTTAGTACGAGGCGGAATGGCAGTTCGGAGGATCGTCACCTCGGCTGCGCCTAATTCATACTCGGGCAAGGGCTGGCCGTCCCAACGTTGGGTAGATTGCGCCAGGACCTCGACTGTGACGCTGTCGGAATCACCTGCTGCTGCCAGCAGGATAACGATCGTTTTGTTCATCTGGGTTCCTTTTGTAAAGGTAAGATCCAGGTATCTGAAAACGGTTACCGTTTACAGATCTCCGCCCTGCGGCCGCAGCACCACTTCTTCGATCATGGCGTCTCTGGGCGTTTGATAGATATCCACCACCGCCCGTGCAACCGTTTCCGGTTGCATCATGGCATCAAAATTGACCGGCGCATCACCCCATAGCGGGGTTGCTGTGGCGCCCGGCATTAATGACGTCACCCGGATGCCGTATTGTCGCGCTTCCATGCGCAATACATCGGTAAATCCCTGCATGGCATATTTTGAGGCGCAATAGCCGCCGCTCCCCGGGAACGGTTGGCGTCCGGCCACGGAAACGATATTGATAATGTGTCCTTGTCCGCGGGCAACCATGCCCGGCAGAACCGCCTTGCTGCACAAAAATGCGCCTTTGGCGTTAACCTGCATCATATCATCCCAATGCTCTTCACTCAGTGCGGCAATGTCCTGAAAATGCGCCACACCGGCATTATTCACCAAAAGATCGATCCCGCCCAGCTGTTGGATACGCTGCGCATCAATGCCTCAACATCGCGGCTGCCGGCGGAATTGCACACGATGGGTTTGACCCGGTTATCGTCCGTTGTAATCGACTCTGCAGCCTGTTCAAGGCGTGTTTTTTCGCGTGCGGACAAAACCACACGCACATCATGTTCGACCAATGCCCCGGCAATCGCCCTGCCGATACCGCTGGACCCGCCGGTGACCCAGGCTGTTATCATACGGATCTCCCGTTCTGTATCAGGCTTAAAAATTCCATACGCGTCGCCCGTTCGCTGCGAAAGGTACCCAGCATAGCGCTGGACGTGACAACACTGTTTTGCTTTTCAACACCGCGCATGCGCATACACAAATGCGTTCCTTCCATGATCACGCCCACACCATACGGTGTCAGAATCTCCTGCAGCGTTTTCGCAATTTGATTGGTCAGACGTTCCTGGAGCCTGCAGACGTCTGGAAAACATATCAACAATACGCGGCATTTTGCTGAGACCGATGACTTTGCCTTTGGGCAAATAGGCAATATGGCATTTGCCGTAAAACGGAAGCATGTGGTGTTCGCACATGCTATAAAATTCGATATCGCGCGCCACAATCATTTCTTCAACATCTTCATGAAAAAGCGCGTCATTGACAATTTTTTTCAGATCCGCATCATACCCCTGGGTCAAATACTCGTAGGCTTTGGCCACGCGCTTTGGTGTTTTCAGTAAACCTTCCCGCCCGGGGTCTTCACCAATCTCCTTTAAAATTTCCGTAACCGACTGTTCCAGTTTTTTGCTCATTCCTGTTCTCCTCTGTAGACCACAATATTCCGGGGCGTTTCATACAATTTGATCTCGTACAGGTCTGCGCCGGGAAATTTTCCTATCAGCTGATTCCAGAACGCGACAGCCATATTTTCCGCGGTCGGCACAACATTACGCATAAAGGGAACATCAAAATTCAAATGTTTATGATCAACTTTGGAAATGACATGTTCATGGACAATGTCCTTGAGCTCCTTTAAATCCATGACCATACCGGTCACCGGATCCGGTGACCCGACCACCGTTATTTCCAAATCATAATTATGTCCATGTCCCATCGGGTTGTTGCAGACCCCATAAGTCTCTTGATTTTCCGAGTCGCTCAGTTGTTCCGAATGCAGCCGGTGCGCGGCATTAAAATGCATCTGTTTTGTCAGGTAAACTTTCATATTCTTTTTTTACCCTCTTTAAACCATAAAATAGAAATTTTATTCCCCGGAACAGGGCCATGAGAGACAATCAGGAGCGGGCTGCTGTCAGTCGAGCCAGTAAAGCATACGACCGCAATTTTCGCAGGTAAAAATTTCAGAGCGTTCTCTTCCCTGTTTTCCCTTTGACGTCGGCTGGCGTAAAAAACAACCCAGACAGATATCGTTTTTGACAGGCACGATCGCACGTTTTAATTTTCCGCGCAGGCGTTCATACCGGTAAAGGCTGGGTTTGCTGATTTTTTCAGCGGTTTCTTCTCTCGCCTGTTTGAGTTCGTCACATCCGGTTATAGAAAAACCGAGCTTTTCAACGTCCTCTGCTTCCTCTATCATCAAATCCAGGTCCTGTAAATAGACCAGTTTTTCCAGATCCTTATTCATCATAATCATTCTCCATTTATAATGGACATGAGCTCATCAAATGTTTCGATAGACATCAATTGTTCACGGTTCTCTTGCTTGTTCAGCACAGTCACCAATGAACCGAGAATCGGCAGATAAATATTACCCTTGTCATTGGGCGGTGCAATCACCATAAAAAACAGATGAACCGGTTTCTTGTCAATGGCGTCAAATTCGATACCTTTGGAGGATTTACCGAACGCGATAATCACATCAGCCGCTGCTGTTGTCCTGCCGTGCGGTATCGCAATGGCATTGCCGATTCCGGTGCTTCCCAACGTTTCCCGCTGGTTCAGCATTTCCAGAACCACATCCCGGTCTTTAATATATCCAGTGTCGACAAAAAGATCCAAGAGTTCCCCCAGCGCCTGTTTTTTGGTATCAGATTGCAAATCTGTAAGAAATAAATTTCTGTCAAAATGCTTTCCAAGTTCTACTTTAAGCATGATCATTCTCCTCAATCACTTTTTTTTCTTCGTCCAGACGGCGCTGTATGGCCGGATCAAGATCAAACTTTGAGGTTTCGAACACGGACAATTCCCGCAAAAGCACCTTGATCTTTTTGGACAGGGGCGCCATTTTTTTCAATAAAATCAAATTTTTGTCTTCCACCCGGCATCCGGCGCTCTTAAAGTCACCGTTCTCATGCCGGATGTCAATACCCAGATTCCGCCCAATGCTTCCAGCGCATTTAAAACCGTTTCATTGTCCAGGCCCCGTATTACAACAGGTCCTTTTCGTTGTTTTTTTCGAGTTCGTTTACCAGCCATTTGACATCCTGTGCTTTATCCTGATCACAAATCAACAAGGCATCCCGGGTCTGGATGATAATGGTATTTTCCAACCCGATGACCGCTACGGTTCGGTCATCAGCCTCGATATAACAATGCTTGGTATCTTTTAAATAAACGCGTCCATTCACCACGTTATCCTGTGCATCCCGTTCGGTCTCTGCAAAAACTTGTTTCCAGGATCCGATATCGTTCCAGTCAAAATGCGCTTTGATCACGTAAGCATTTTTCGTGTGTTCCATAATGCCGTAATCAATGGATTCGGCGGGCAGATTTTTGTACACGTCTTTTAAAACAGATTCAAAGTCCTGCGTTCCGATAACCAGCCGCAGAGCGAGCAATCCTTTGTAGAGTTCAGGCATGAATTCGCGCATGGCATTCAAAATGGTGTCGGCTCTCCAGACAAACATGCCGCAATTCCACAGATAATCCCCGGATTGCAGATATTGCTGCGCACGCTCGCTGTCGGGTTTTTCAGAAAACCCGGAAACAGCGTACAGATCAGGTTCTGATGTCGCCTGACCGCAACGGATATAACCGAAACCGGTCGCCGGAAAAGTCGGCGGGACACCCAGTGTCATCAGAGCATCGGGGTGGTTTTGGATCCATTCCACCGCTGTATTGACATCCTGCACGAACGCCTTTGAATGGCGGATCAGATGGTCGGCCGGCGCCAGAACCATCACCGCATCCGGATTGCGCGTCATCGCCTGCAGCGCAGCCAGTCCGACAGCGGGCCCCGTATTGCGGCGGGCAGGTTCATAAATCACATTTTCCGGCGGCACCCACGGCAAGTGTTGCGAAATCCAGCGCGACTGCTCTGCAGACGTAACAATAAGCAGATCTTTCGGTTCGCACACCCCCAACAACCGCGCGGCAGTGGCCTGGATCAACGTGACATCGTCAAACAAGGATAAATACTGTTTGGGTTTGGATACGCGGCTTTTAGGCCAGAAGCGGGTTCCTGTACCACCGGCGAGAATGATTGGATAGATTTTGTTCATGTTTTTAAAGCCGGTGGTCCGTTGAGCAGACCACCGGTATGGGATTCAATTATAAATGCTTGTCTATTTTATCTTTGAGATTATTTTTCGGCTGGGCGCCAATCATCATTTCCACAACATCCCCGTCTTTAAACAGCAACAAGGTCGGAATACTGCGAATATTGTAATTCATAGCAATCTTTTGGTTGTTATCGACATCCACTTTGCCCACTTTGATTTTTCCGTCATACTCATCAGCGAGTTCATTGACCACCGGTTCGACCATTTTGCAGGGTCCGCACCAGACAGCCCAAAAATCCACAAGCACCGGAACATCCGACTCTACAACGTTTTCCTCAAAATTGGAATCCGTTAATTCTATTGCTTTGCCCATAAAAGTATCTCCTTTTCCTTTGAATACATAGCCTATTAACATAGAAATAATTCATCTGAAATTCAAGTCTAATCTTAGATCAATTCCTTGATAAAATAGAATGTGATCACACCGGAAACAATCACCTTGAGAATGATGCCGGTAAACACACCGATAAAGACACCCCAACCGGCTTTTAAGGCGTCGCGTATTTCCTTACCGCTGATCAATTCACCCAGCAGCGCGCCCAGAAACGCGCCCAGAATAATGCCGAGGGGACCGAAAAAAATGACACCGACCAGGGTTCCGGCCAGAGCCAGCCATACACTCAGTTTGGTTGCGCCGTACCGTTTGGCGCCCCAGGCCGGCACCACATTATCCACAATAGTGATCCCGACGGCAATGACTCCCATGATAATCAAAAACCGGATACTATAAGGGTCCGGCTCACGCGCCAGATTGAGAAACACCAGAGCCAAAAAATTCAATGGCGGGCCCGGCAGCGCCGGAACAATGCAACCGATAAATCCAGCCAGTGTAAAAATAACAGCAAGTGCAATGAACAATATTTCCATTTTCTTCCTCCGGTTATACAGACGGCTGTCCGTAACAATACAAACACCCATGATCACATTTATAATACCAGCCGATATCCCAGCTTTTTGTACAGCCGCAGCGCGGCCTTTGTCCGCCGGCGCGCTCGCAATTGGCAGCTGCTCCTTTGGGATGCAGCTGACTCAACAAAGGGCCGTCAATACAGCGGGACCGGGGGGTTCCGTTCACACAGCACCAGTGCATGCGGATGCCGTGTTGTTCAGCAATATCCTGAATTTTGCCCGCCTGGTCATCCCGTTCCTCTTGACACGGTTCGATGATGCGCAGTTGATGCTGCGCCAAACGACGTCGCACCTTGTCGTAAACCTGCACCCAGCTTGTCGATACATCCTGAATCCCGTACTTTGCAATTACGGGTGCAAGCTGTTCAAAATATCCAAAATTGGAGAGAAACGACCCGTCCGGCAGCTGAATCTTTATGACCGGATCAAACCGAATACGGATGCGGCGCGGGTCGCCTAAAAACCCGATCAATGCGGGTAAAAAGGACAAGACCCGCTCAGGCGAGGGCACGCCCGGTTCCAAGAGTGTGCCGCCCAAACCGGTAACAGTAAAATGCAGAAACAGCTGATCATATTCCAGTAAACAGGTTCGAAGGGATTCATGCTGCAGCATGTTGGTGGGATTTTTGGTCCACAGCACCACACTGTGCACCGCCTCCGGCTTTGCTTTTTTCTGCAACGTCTCCGCCAGACGCTCCGGCTGAGTGGCGACCATATCCAGTCTGCGGCTTGCTGAAATCACTCGGTTCGGCTGTTCACTCATATCAGACCCAGCGGTTTGCATAGATGGCATTACTCTTGACTTGTTCGGGGTATCCGTCCACTATCATACGCATATCAGTATTGATCACCCGATAGTCCATTTTTAAAAGCAATTGAAACAGACGCGGTGTGTAAAAAGGAATCCGGATCAGGTGACGGTAAAGGTTCATCTCCTTGCCGTACATTTCAATGTCTTTTATCATATATCTCAGATACTCTTCGGGTGTCTGGGGATGCGCCGCGAAAACAATGGTTCTCATAATGGCTCGATTTTCTTCAACCGTAGTGGGGGTATTTTGCATCACGCAAAACCCGACCGGAGCGGATTTAAAGATAAACATCAACGTGTCGCCGGTACGACTGGCATCGGTCTGCTTGATAAACTCGGTGTAACTGGCCCCGGGGTCGATTTGGGCGGTCAATCTCTGAATCCGAACCCGCATTTCGTTCCTGTCCTTTTCACTCAGACGGGAATATCGTATGGTCTGATGCGGAGGAGTGACCGGTATTTTGGCCATGCTGAGGGAACACATCATATCCACTGAAAACAAGGATGGTACAAATCCCATTCTGCCGTAAAACCCGATATTACGTTTGCTGCGCGGATTGGTTTCCAGGCCAATGGTTTTACACTCTTTCATCTTTAAATATCGAATGCAGTGCAGCAGCAGTTGTTTGCCCAGACCTGTCAGATGCCGCTCCGGGGCAATGGCCAGCGGACCAAACCAGCCCGTATCCCCCCACAAGTGCGTAAAAGCGGCTCCCCGGCACTGCGATTCATGCTCCAGCACAAAACAGCCTTCAGGGTTCTGATTATAATACCATTTCAAAAAATCAGTCTGGCATAACGGTACATGCGAGTGCATATAACCATCATCTACCCGCCCCTGGGTAAAGGCACGGGATAATAGAGCATTGACCAGATTCAAATCGTTGCTGCTCATCTGCCGGATATGGGCCATACTGTCTCTTCACTTTGATGCAAATCAATTTCGGTTTTATATACAATAACACAGTATCATTATACAAAATTCATACCTTTTGCACAACTGCTTTTACAGAAAAATAAAGTTTTAAATAATTTTCTATTTGAGTTCGTGTCCGGGATTCGTACTATTGGGTATGCAAACTGGAAAACAATATTAATTATAACATGACAGGTCATTATGGATAGTTCAGCTTTCGATCAAAAAATAAACCGGAACGGCACTGAAAGTTTAAAGTGGGACCGCTACAAAGAGACTGACATACTTCCCATGTGGGTGGCGGATATGGATTTCAAATCTCCCCCTCGGGTCATTCAAAGCCTGGTTGAACGCGCCGAACACGGCGTATATGGATATACTTTGCCGCCGCTCGATCTGACAGCGGCTATTGTACAGAGGATGCAGCAGCGCTACGAGTGGACAATACAACCGGAATGGCTGGTGTGGCTTCCCGGACTGGTTTGCGGGATAAATGCGGTTTGCGGCAGCATCGGCAGTCCGGGCGATGCAGTCCTGTCAAGCATACCGATCTATCCGCCGTTTTTGTCCGCGCCCCGCAATATGGATCGGCAATTACAGACATTTTCCATGACAAAGAACCGGAACCGCTATGAATTCGATTTTGACGCGATGTGCGATGCAATCTCTGATAAAACACGCCTGTTTCTTCACTGTCATCCTCATAATCCTCTGGGGCGAGCCTTTGATCGCAAAGAGTTGACACAGACGGCGCAAATCTGCATCGATCATGACCTGATCATCTGTTCGGATGAAATTCACTGCGATCTGCTGCTGGACAGCAACCGCACTCATATTCCCATGGCTTCTCTGTCACCCGAAATTGCAGACCGAACCCTCACCCTGATGGCGCCCAGTAAAACCTTTAATTTACCCGGACTGGGATTGTCTTTTGCCGTCATTTCAAATCCGACATTGCGCAAGCAATTCAAGCAGAGCATTGAAGGAATTGTCCCGCATCCCAATGTTTTTGCTTACCGGGGCGCTATGGCGGCTTATGAGCATGGAGAAAACTGGCTCCGGACGCTTTTGACCTACTTGAGGATCAATGCACAAATGGTTCACAATCGCATTAACGCCATGCCCGGGCTATCGATGACCCCGGTGGAGGCCACTTATTTGGCCTGGATCGACACACGCGAAACCGGTATCAAAAAACCGCAGGCTTTTTTCGAGCAGGCCAGGGTGGGATTATCGGACGGGATGTTTTTCAAAGGACCGGGTTTCGTACGCCTGAATTTTGGCTGTCAGCGCTCCCGATTGAAACTCGCGCTCGACCGTATGCAGAACGCTCTGAAGCATTTTGAATAAGCATCGCATGTCTTGACACTATGGTGACGCAAATGCTGATTTACCTTCAAAACGTCAAAGAGTGATACTGATACCCGGGCAGCCCGTACCTATACAGTTTTTCTATTGATTGAATCACCGTTAAAAATTTCGGATAGCCGAATTGTATCCCCGTTTCTTGATCTATTTCTTGTCCAGACGTCTGGGCTCATCATCGGCTGCCAACGGTCCCAAAGGGTACACCGGCATATATTTTTTCGGATTCGAGAGAACAAAATCCCAGATATCATCCGGCTGCGCCGCACCGGGATCAACACCGAAATGCTTGTCAATTTTGGAACAGGCATGCGCAACCAGCCAGGAACAGATGGGATAGTTCTTGTTTCGGGTTAATCGGCGGAACACATACGCGCCCTGCAGGAACCAGTCCAACAAGTGGGCCAGCAGTTTGAGATATCCATAAGTTTTCCCGACCTGTTCATTGGCTTCCTCAACAAGAATCTCTATCTCCTCCCTGCTGAGATTCAGCGGCCGATACACAGCAACACGATCAGGCTTGGGCGGACCGTAGCGTTTCCAAAGGGAATGACGGCGCACCACATGCAGGGCTTCCACCACCCGGCATGTTTTCACAGAGCCGGCGGTGACGACAAGGCCCACGTGGTTCACGCGGGTCCGGCTTTCACCGAACGAACGCGAAAAAAGCCGGATAGCTTTGCTGATAAAACCGGTTCCGCGGGTAAAAAAAATATCTCCGGGCTGAAATCCATTTTCCATAACTCCTCCTCGTCAAGTATTAACTTTAGAATAATGTATAAAGTTTGAACACGAAAAGCAAGTCATTCGCGGTTATACCGGCGTTGTCCATAAAACAGATCATCCGCATAAACCCCGAGCCGACGGGCCGGTGCGGAATGAGCCATCCGGTTGCGAATGAGGTTATGCGTCCATGTATCGGGTTTGCTGTAGGGGCATATGCGCATACACAGTCCACAGTCCGTGCCGATGCTTCGCCAGTAACGGTAACACGCCTCTTGACAAGTAGACCATTTGATCACACCGCGCACATTTTTCTTGGGGCCAAAGGAAATAGCGCCAGCCGGACAATTGGATGCACACTTTTTGCAAATCGCACAAAAATCCTGTACGCCAAACACCCGACGCTCGTCCTCAGCGATCGGAAGCGTCGTGCTGACCGCAGCCAGACGGACACGAGCCCCGAACCTCGGATGAATCAGATACCCCAAACGGCCAATTTCGCCCAGCCCCGCGTCCGACGCCAAACCGGGAAGCATCAGCCGGTAATTGCCGTCGATATGAGCGCGCGCCGGATAGCCCAGTGAACGGATATACTCTGCCACTGTGACAGCAATATGAGCGGATTGCAGATATTGTTCAGCGGATTCGAGAGTGACGGCAATCTTCGGCGCCTGACGCACCCGATTGTACTTCATCTCGACCGCAAAGACCAGAGCCCGGGGATGATCCAGATCAATCGGATCGCCATAAACGCCCTGACCGCGTCCGATATGCGTATAAAGATACTCGGGCCGTATTCGGGCAATCCCGCTGTCCACAGCCCCCAGTGAACGCGCCATTGATTTAAGCTGTGCCGCCGCGTCATCCGGACTGAGCGGTGTCTGTTCCAGAGCCGGCTCACCTTCCGCCCGCTGCGCCAGACGTTCCGTTTCTGCAAAAAACAAATGCGCCATCGATGCGGACCGCTCATCATAGTAGGGTCCGCCCGGGCTCAAGAGATCGGGCAGCGAACGGATTTGATCGTCGATTTTTTGTTTTTGCGGATTTCGGGTATAATAATCCTGATAGGCTCGTAAACCCGGCTGATAACGGGCGCGGGCGAACATAATATCTCGTTCATCAATGGGTTGGGGATTCAGGTTTACAAGATCAGAAGAAGCAGCGGGGATAAAGAACAACACGACCAGGAAAAAATAAAGCAGGTTCATCCCCCAGAGCCATCCGGGATTGAAAATAACCAGTCCCGTATGCATTAAAAGGAAAATCGCCGTCAAAACAGCAGAAATGCTAAAGGCTCTGTACTCTTTTTCAGTTAGGGACGCAACAGAAAACGCCGCGAGAAAAACAAATATCAGAACGGAAAGCGAAACAAATAGTATTAAACTCAAAGAGAAAACCTCTGCAGATTCGCAGAATGATCACCAGTGTTTAGTCAAGGTGAAATGAACACGCGGCGTATAATAACCGTCGCCCAGAAACAGGTTCCAGTCCAGAACCGTCTGTTGATTATGGTGTCTGCTGGCGGAGATCAGCGCATCAACCGCACTGATGACATGATTGGCCATGATAAAACCGAGCATCATGGTTGCGCGGTTATGAGCAGTATCCGAAGAAATGCGTAAATCATCAAATTCTTCACGATGCTCTTTACTCTGCCAGTTCCAGTAATTGGCATCAACATCATCGTAATATTCAGCGAGCTGACGCCACTGCAGTTTGTATGCGTTATAATCATGAATAGTGTTAAAATTCCCGACATCGATAAAGTAACTGTCGGATTTACCATCAAGATCGACATCAGCATAGCGGGCGGCATAGGCGCGGTAATCCTGGCGCCGCCAGTCGCTGTACAGTTCAAAACCGGAACAGGTCATCCACAGACCGATCTCGGCAGCGAAAAAAGCCAGCATCTTGTTACGCGATTCTGTATACCGCTGTCCCCATCCCGGAACCAGCAAAGACATGAAAAACGCCTTGCCCCTGTTTTTTTCAGGCTGCAGCGCAGCGCCGGGGGATTCGGACTGCATCGTCTGCAGGCCGGTGAACGATGGAGAGGTCTGGTACCATTCATCCGCAAGATGCGATGTTTGAGCAGCTGCAAGTGAGCAAAATAACGTTAGAGACAATAATAAAATTCGCATAGAGTTCACCAATTTACACGTAAAGACAGTACAGTTTGTAAATCCTGATCAAAATACAGGGGTTCGGCCTTGAGAGACAGTGTCGCGCTCCGATTATTAAAGGAATACGCGGTCCAGGCCGCATCCGCGGCGCTGAGAATATGGTTGAGCATGACAACCGTCACGCTGGATGTGGCGGTGCGGAACGCCTGGTTCGCATCATTGCGTTTTGATTCATAGGTGTGACGGTTTTCGGTTTCGATATTGTTCAATTCCTGGTGGGTCATCGTTATCGAATATTCGTTTCTGAAATCATCCCAACCGTAATTGAACTGATGGTATTTTCCGATCATCTCATAGTACTGTTGATCTTTCTGTTCATGCAGTCCGTGACTGAAATGTTCATGCTCCCACTCGCGCAAATCCGTCAAATCATCAGCGTTGTATTCCAGTCCGGCCTGATGCGCCACCCATTTCCAGTACGAGGATTCGCTCCAATGGGTATGCGCATAGCTGTGGAATTCGGAGCGGATATCTTTACCCTTTTCATTGTAAACCGCATACAGGGTCCAGCCCGTCGCTTCCACAGCCGCAAAAAGAGCAGCTTTCAGCCAGTTTCCCGCATAGGCCTGACCGGCGCCGGGCAGGGCTGCCGACATGAACAGAGCGGCCTTGACATTTTTCAGGCCTGCATGTTCAGACGCATCGGTCTGTGACAGCTGAACCGGCGGCATGGTGGTTTCGCGCATATAATTTTCCAAGCCTGACGCAGACAATGAGCCGGCTGTTAAACAAATTAGAATCAAAAAGCTGAAAATCCTCACCGTATTTCCTCCAAGCTTTGATTTTAATTCATAAAATCAAACAATAGTGTGACATAATAACGCCATTCATTGCCATAGGCCAGATCCTGGTTATAAACAGTATCCAGGCCATAAGCGGCTTCTACAGACAGGGCCGTCGGGAATCCGTAAAACGAAAACAGTGACAGTCTCAGGCCGAGTCCGACATCTTTTTTCAATTCAGACACATCGAATGCATCGCGGTCAAAGGCATCACCCACATCCATGAACGCCGTAAGATAGGCATGATTGGTGGTCAGATGAAAAAACTGTTTTTGCCAGCGTGTAAACAATGGCAGACGGTAATTGAAACGGGCGATGAACATTTTCCGGCCTTCAATGCTGTAAAACGGATAACCGCGCAAACCCGGCAAACCGCCAGCATAAAAATTAAAAAAACTATCCACCGGCCGATCGATATAACCGGCTTTGAATGAAGCGTTCAAACTATGGTCGCGCAAAAACGGAATACCCAGGTACTCGTGCCATGCCACTTGTATCTTGTTATAGTTATAGTTTGTATAAATACGTTTGGGCAGAACACCTTCGTCTTCGGTTGAAAAATCCTCAAAGAACCGATTCCATTCAAAAGAATACTCGACATTGATTTGGCGTCCGGCGGACGGACTGATGGACGAAGTAACCGACGGGGGTTTTTGATCAATATCCCAGTTCAGCCGCAAATGATTGCCATAAAAATAAGTATTGGCCGGTGATTCAAACTGGATACCCTGCGGTTCAAAAAAGAAACTATGAATATGACTCATATACTGGCTGTGTACATAGGCGGCCTGCAAAGTCTGATGATCGGTAATTTGATAGCGGGCGCCGATATCCCCTTCCAGCAGACGGAACGAGATATCAACCGGCACTTTTTTGGGATAATCCTCGATAACGGCAATAGTACGTTCGACATTTCGGGTGACCGCATAAAACTCTGTAAACAAAGTGGGGCGCCATTTTTTCCATTCAAACATCAAAAACGCATCCAGGTCTTTGCGCGCATTCATACCGACGCCGCCGAACACATTCAATCGATCCAGTATCTCGTTGGCGTAAAAATATGTACCCAGTTTAACCTGATTGGAATCAATCATAACACGGGGCATAAACATCAAATCGCCATAGGTGATGCCGTATTTTTGCGCTTCCATATCCGGGAGCTGAGTATCGTCATAATGTCTGACGTCCGCAAGACGGGAGCTGTCGATATCAAGCCATAATTCCGGAGCGATTTCAGGATCGGGTTGATAGGCGTTCTGGTTGTTCAGCGGCTCCGGATGACGGATGACCGATATCTTGTAGCCTTTTGAATCAAACAGTGAAAACGCCAGCCCGGCCGAATCATGGTACGCGGGCATAAACGCGCCGCCGAGAACCCGGGTCCATTGTTTCAAGTTCAGATCGTCCTGATCCGGTTTGATGCTGTAAATATCGGCGATCCCGGAGCGATCCCAGGAAAAAAATATGCGTCCGTCATCGGTGTAAAACGGATCGCGGGCATCCCCCTCGGAAATAAGCGTATCCAGAATTTCTGTATCGAAATCGTATAACAACAGATTGCGGCCGTGGCTGCGGGAACGGGAAAACACAACATAACGTCCGTCAGCAGACACAGAGGGACCGTATACACCCTGGCCAAAGCGGTAGTTTGTCAGTCTTTTTTCGATTTTACCGGATTCACCAATCAATACCAGATTATCCGTTCCGTCTGCCTGCTGTACGGCAAGCATTCTTTTTCCATCCGGCATCCAGACCGGATCCATCACCCGCAGATCCCGGGTCAGCTGGATTTCTTTTTTTGTCTCGAGATTATACACATACAGATCATTATAATGAGAATGATGTTTATTGGCCTCTTTGCGGGCGTAAAGCAGGCGCGAGCTGTCCGGCGACCAGGACAATTTACTGTTAACAGCGGATTTCAAAACATGCGTTTTATTATCCTGCAAAGACATAACCTTCAGGCTCGTCAGGGTCAGATAATCCGAGCCCGGAGAACCGCAATAGGCAATTTGACGGCCGTCCGGAGACCAGACGGGTGCAATGTTTCCAATCCCCTTGTTTACCAGTTTTTCGCCGGCCACTGTATGATTTCGCAGGGAATCCGTCGCATGTTGATAATATCGGATGAGATGCTGATGCCATTGTTTATACAATTCGTCAGCATCCAGACCCGTCACTTTATTGATCGGCGCGTTCACTGAAAAAGTCAGCGGATCATTCAAATGATCCGTGAGCTGTTGCATGGATTCCGGACCAAAATGATGAGCGATATAGCGGGTGAGCGCGTATCCGGCATTATAGGTGCGTTCATTGCCGATACTGTTTTTGCCAAACACACCCATTTCAGTGAAAGAGTGCAGACTGCTGTCCAGAACCGCTGTTCGAATCAGCATATCGCGGTGGGTGTCCCAGCGGTCGTAATCCAGATCCGGAGCCATGTACTGCGCCATGCCCTCGGCCAGCCACATCGGGATGATCGTGTTTGCCACGGCATATGAAGCTATTTCATTGGGATAGCCGTACAGCACATCCGGACGCTTTTCTTTTTCATAATTGATCCATTGAAAATAAAAAGCAGGAACATGCCTGGACATTTTACGCGCGGCGCCGAGTGAGATCATATGGCTGAATTCATGGGTGACCACATTGCGCAGCCAATTATGCGTCCCCCGCAGGATGAATGTCATTTGCGGCGCCCATATCTCGACTTTATTGTCATAATAATACGCCGCACCATTGGAGATATCATCATGGTCTTTGATGATAAAATGCACCGGTCCGTCGGGTTCCCAATCGTACAAATCTGTAACGGGATCGTAAATATCCTGAGCGATTTTAGCCACGACCCGGGCTGTGCGCTCAGCCCCCTGGTGATAGTGAATCTGAAAATGTTCTGTTTCGAGCGTATACCAGTCCAGTTCCGGGTGATGATAATCGGTCTGAGCGGCAAGCAGCGAAATACATCCAAAGAACGTTATTAATAAATTCCGTATATCTCTCATTTGATCACAGCAATTTTAATAAACTTTACTCGGGTTTCGGTCGAACTGTCTACCTGCAGTCTGGCAATATAAGCGCCACTTTGCACCTGATCCAGCTCCCAGCGTATTTCATTATCACCGGCTGCGGCTTCGACCTGCTGGATTTCCGTTAACAGATCGCCGGCAATATCATAAATTCTCAGACTGACCTGTTCCGCCCGCTTCTGCAGCCGAAAGCGGATAAAGGTTTCCGAACCTCGCGCCGGATTCGGATAGCAAAAGGCTTTACTTAAAATATTTTTGTCTTCCGGGGCCGGGTTTGCGGATGTCTCAAAATACATGGAAAACTGATTTTTTGCATTTCCGCCGTACTGAGCCCAGGTCGCCGGCATATCAGACAGTCCGTAGGCGTTTAAAAATCCATCCTCAGAGAGTGCGAACAATACAGTCTCATCAAACACATTTCCGGCAAGCACCGGTTCCGTGCGCAAAGGACCGCCGGCAGTCAGAGGACCTTGCAGCGGCTGAATCTTCCGTTGTTCCCCTTTTGAATCAAACACGCGTAAAAGTCCGTTCGAGGTAGCCAGTACAATCAAGCCGTTTTTCAGGCACACCGGAGACGGAGCATAACCGCCGGGATTTTCCTGAGAAAAGGTTTTGGGGAAATTCATCACCGGCACCCCTGTGGTCCAGTCATAAGCGCCCAGATGCCGGGCGTCCGCAAAAATGATTTCCGGAATCGAGTCGGCATCCAGATCACTCAATGCAGGCGGACTGTTGTTGGTAAATGCAATATTCGGCTCGGTTTTTTTGTAAACATTGCCCTGGCTGTCGATGAGGGTTAATGCACCGTCATTGGAGAGAACCGCCAACGGCAATGACAACTGTCCGTTCTTTTCACGCACAGAGACACTGTAAAACGCATCGCCGTTTCCGGCCAGGGGAGACTGCCATGCCGGTTCGGGCGGACTCGAATTCATTTGATAGGCATATATCTGTCCGGCTGTGGATGTAAAAACAGCCGTATTTTCAGCGGTCACCACATGACAGTGAGAAATCGGTTCGCTGCATACATTGATTATGTGTTCAACCGTTAAATTAAAAGACAGGTTGATCCAGTACACTGCACCGGAAAGAGTGCCAACCAGGAGTTTATCCCCCGAGATTACAGCGGACGTTGGAACATGATCCAATTTTACAGCAGCAAGTGTATCCGCTATTCCGTCGTCATCCCGGTCGTTCAAAGACCACACGGTCACATGACCGGAACGGGACAGGAGGACCAGGTCCTCAAATCCGTCAGCGTCATAATCAAAAGACAGAGGCGCAACATTTAGCGAATCCTGGAGATCAGCGGCCAGGGCCACGGGAAGCGTACGGGAACGGCCGGTATAATCGGTGAACGTTGCAGATTCGTCATTGTCAATCAGTTTGCCGTCACGGTTCCAGGCGTAAATCTTGCCGTCGCGGGACACAGCGGAAATGACGCCGTTTCCGGATTCGGCACGATCATTCAGCCATCGAAGCGCGCCCGGCCCAAACGGCGAATCGGCGTACTGCGGAAATCCGGGCACATGCAGATCATTGGAAATCCGGCAGGTCATCAGGGTATCCCGGGAACTGAATTCAGAGATGCGGATAAACGTTCTGGCCTGTCCATAAGCATTGCTGCTCGGGATACTGGTCGATGAAAACTCGACGGGTTTTTCACCATTTACATATTTATGCGAGATATTGTCATCCCAATAGGGGTCCCAATAATCACCGGATTCGGTTCCGTAACCCGGTGTGAACATCCCGTACCGCTGACCGATATCCTGGGGACCGTCACACTCTACGAGATCCACGCCGCGGTGATCGATATCATTATTGATCGTATTGGAGGCAAGATTCTCTTCGATGACACGTTCATCGATGTGCCAGATCAGAATCCCCGACCCCGGAAGCGCAAAATCGTATTCATCAACACGTGTAATCACACCCAGTCCGGATTCTACAGCAATTGAGAACGTGGAATCAAACTGGGCGCGGCGTCCCTGTTCATCGCGCCCGAAACTCAGACGGTCGTTATTGGGATCGCGCTGACGATTTTCCAGAAGAAAATATTCTCTGGAGGATATGGGTATCTTTATCAGGTGATCGGCCTGTGTGGAAAATGAACCGATCTCGATTTCGTCGATAGCGTTGGCCACGACGGGCTCTTCCCACCCCATATACAGTTTGGTCCAGGCGCAGGGATGAGCCGGGATCAGACCGTTATAATTGAACGACCCCTGATCCATCAGCCCCCACCTTCCGACGCCGGCGCGGCCGGTTTCGGTATTGAACAGACTGGGCATACCGATCTGGCTGCCCATCAACAGGGTCATGGTTCCGAGAAGCCCCAGATTCTGGTCTTCCTGATTCTGGGTTTCCGGCAGAATAATCGCTTCTTTGACAAACGTATCTCCTGCAGGCACCCCCTGATAACCGGGTGCATTGTCACCGGAACGTCTTTCCGGAATGTTTCAAAATCGACAAACGCGGATTGAATGTCGTACGGTGTCGGTATCGAAATCAAACGGAATATCCGCTCCGACTCCGGCATGGAATATGAGAAACACATCATAAGCGGAAAAATCGGGGGCATCCTGCCGCTCGGCTTCCGCAACGGCATCGCGCACCAGTTCACACCAGCGAATCTTCTGTTTGGTGGTATCTTCCTCGCCGCTATAGTAAACCATATTCTCCGGAAGCGGATAGGCGTCCGTTTCACCGGACGGCCAGACCTTATATTCCAAAATCAGATTACCGTTGGACACGGTTTTAAAATAATTCTTTAGCGCCATTAATTGGTGCAAAAAATACGTCCGGTTGTGCGGAGGCCGGTCTATCTGGTAACCGGAGGTATCGGACAGATCGAATTTACCGTTTCCCGTGGTTGTTGCCAGATTATCCTCAACAAACTCGGCGCGCAGCGCCATAATTTTCAAAGTATCCCGATGCTGCGACGATTGATCCTGCTGAAGAAATCTTTGAATGGTCCCAAGGGGATCCGTTTGGGTAAGGCGGTGGGCATTTTTTTTGAATGGATAAGACTCTGCTGCAAAAAGCCATACCGGAATCAGTAGAAAAAAAACCAGTCGTTGTATTCTGGATATAACCATACCGTACTCTCTTGTAACAATTCTCAAAAGAAAAGGGCTGCGGAAACGCAGCCCCGCTGTGAATCTACCTCTATACACCGATGGTCAATGAAAAGCGCATGGTGTTGGCCAACGGATGTCCTTCGTCCGCCGCCACGTAGGCAAAATCAAACCGATACAGATGATACTGAACACCGCCGCCAAAGGAGAAAAACTCGACTTCACCGGGTTGATCCCAGTAATAACCGGCGCGCAGAGCAAAAATACCGCTGTACCAGTATTCGAGTCCGCCACTCACAGTTCCGTTGAACATTTTTTCAGTGCTCGTAACCTCTTCTCCGTCATCATTTTCTGTGGTCGTGGTCTCTTCAACCATCCAGGGTGATGTGAACAATGCCTGGTAAAACGGGTCCGCGGATCCATCGTTGTCTCGGGTCACCATCATTTTATTCAGATCACCCACCACGGTCAGCTTGTTGTATTCGCTTTCAACAACATTGTAAGCAAAACCAAGTTTGAGATTTGTGGGAAGCGGATCGGCCTGTGCGGCGTCAACATAGGTAATTTTAGGGCCCATATTCGACAAATTCATACCCAATGTCAGTTTGCGATGAAACGGCAGGGTGTACATGGTCGCCAGATCAAACGCAAAGGCATTACCGATTCCGTCGCCCTGTTCAGCACCGACGCTGACACTGGAAAGATTTGAGCGAATATAACGCAGCCCCAGGCCGACTGCCCAGTCCTGCGACAATTTGGTGCCATACGTCGCGGCAATCGAGTACTCGTTACTGTTAAAAGTTCCAAGCTGATTGCCGGTTTCATCCGTATGAATTTGTTCACCCAGATTCAGAAACGTGACATTGACGCCAAACGTTCCGATATCCTGCATGGGATAGACAAAAGAAGCAAAATCATAAAACAGATCATCGGCCAGATTGGGCAGCCACTTGGAATGCATAAAATGCAGTTCCTTGTTCTTAATATTGGCCAATCCGGCGGGGTTCCAGAACGGCGCTGTTGCATCATTGGCGACCGCCACAAACGCCTCTCCCATTCCCGCGGCGCGTGCGCCGGGAGAAATCATCAATGAGAGAACGGCGGCATCACTCACCGCAAACACCTGTCCCGCGGATACCGCAACGATCAGGACTGCAATTAGCAGGATAAATCTCGTATTCATCATCTTCCTCCTATGAATAATTTTCATTGTTTCCTAAAACAAAAAAAACCGAACGCATCAAGACAACTCCGTCATGGAGCTCACTTGTTGTCATTCGGTTATACCGTAACGCAAGTGAGCCTATAAAAATTTACCTAAAGGTTCAATTTAAACACTCTCGTATATCAATCATGGTTTTTTAATTTTAAAAAGACCTTTAGCAAATTTTTATAAGCTCTCTCCTTTTTCAAAAGTTATGGAATTACATTTATATAATCAAGATTTTTATCTAATACTTTTGTAAATCACAAAAGTTCCCGAAGAATATTAATAAACGCATCCATTTCCTTTTTTGTCCGTTTTTCCGTTACGGCACATAAAAAACAGTCACTCAGATTATCGTCATAATTCTTCAGGGGTATTCCGGCAAACACTTTATTTTCCCGGCAGACCTGCATGACCTTGTCCACGGGATGAGAGGTCTGGACCACAAACTCTTTGAAAAATGGAGCATCAAATTTAATGCCAAATCCATCCAATTTTGAAATCTCTCCCGCAAGATAGTGGCTTTTTTGCAGACATTGCGTTGCAACTTCCGGCAGACCCTGTTTTCCCATCAAGGCCATATAAACTGTTGCCGCCAACGCATTTAACCCCTGATTTGTACAGATATTGGAGGTCGCTTTTTCCCGCCGAATATGCTGTTCCCGGGTCTGTAATGTAAGCACAAAACCCGGCTGTCCGTTTTTATCCACAGTTTTACCGACAATGCGCCCGGGAATTTTGCGTACAAATTTCTTGTCAGAGGCAAAAATTCCAAGATAGGGGCCGCCGTAACTGAGCGGATTTCCCAGAGCCTGTCCTTCACCCGTGGCAATATCCACCCCGTAATCAGCGGGCGGCCGCAAAACAGTTAGAGAAATGGGATCATTCGAAGAAATGAGCAGGGCTCCGGATTCTTTTGTCAGACGCGCAATCTCTTCAACGGGTTCAAAATATCCAAGATAGTTCGGGTGCTGAAAAATGACCGCTGCGGTCCGGTCATTTATTTGTTTCTCAAGTGTTTGCAAAAAAACCGCATGATTATCGCGGGGCAAGGTCACCACATTGATTCCACGGCCGTGACAATAGGTTTTAATGATTTCCACATAATTCGGATTCACAGTAGCGGAAACCAGGATCGTATTTCTTCGCGTCGTAGCGCAGGCGAGAAGAGCGGCTTCAGCCAGAGCCGAACCCCCGTCATACATAGAGGCATTCGCCACATCCATGCCGGTCAATTCGCAGATCATGGTTTGATATTCATAAATGGACTGCAAAGTACCCTGACTGACCTCAGGCTGATAAGGAGTGTAGGCCGTATAAAACTCAGATCGCTGAATGATATGTTTAACCGCCGCAGGAACATAATGATCATAAGCGCCGCCCCCCAAAAAGCAGATATGATCGTCACAGTTCTCATTTTCACGAGAAAGCGCATCCAGGGTGCGTCTCACTTCAAGTTCATTCAACGGTTCGGGTAAATCCAGTTCACCCTCAAACAAAGCATCATCCGGAATCATCCGGATCAAATCACTGAATGTTTCGACACCGATCGCTTTCAGCATATCGTGACGATCCTGATCAGAATTGGGAATAAAAGGCATAATAAACTCTCAACTTATTTTTTCTTGATAAGCAGGTGCATCCATCAAATCATCAAGTTCCGACGGATTTGACAGTTCGATCCTGACCATCCAGCCGTCTCCGTACGGATCACGATTGACAGCTTCAGGGTCATCTGCCAGGCTTTCATTGATTTCAACCACTTTACCCGAAACGGGAGAAAACAAATCAGAGACCGCTTTAACCGCTTCAATGGTTCCCAAAGATTCAGACTGTTCCGCATCGTCTCCTTTGGAAGGCAATTCGACAAACACGAGGTCACCCAGTTCACCCTGAGCGTAATCGGTAATACCAATTGTAGCGACATTATCTTCTACGCGCACCCATTCGTGCTCTTCCGAGTATTTTAACTCCTCCGGTACGTTCATAACGCCTCCTTTGATAACTTTTTTTTAATATAAAATAGTTTCCTGTTCCAAAAATTTAGTATCAAATTTCCCGGACCGAAATGTTTCATTATTCATGATTGCAATATGCATCGGAATTGTGGTTTTTACGCCTTCAATCACAAATTCCTCAAGCGCCCGGATCATGCGTTCAATCGCCTCGCTGCGGTCCCTGCCGTGCGTGATTAATTTGGCGATCAGCGAATCGTAAAAAGGTGGTATCACATAATGAGCATAGGCATGCGTATCCACGCGCACCCCCACGCCGCCGGGGGTATGAAAGCTTGTGATCATGCCGGGACTGGGCCTAAAGCCGTTGGACGGATCTTCTGCATTGATCCGGCACTCGATTGCATGTCCTCTGATTTTAAACTTTTCCAGGTTTTTTCTCAAAGGTTCACCGGCCGCAACTGCGATCTGTTCTTTTATGAGATCCATACCAAATACTTGCTCAGTTACGGTGTGTTCTACCTGTATACGGGTATTCATTTCCATAAAAAAAAATTGACCCTTGCTGTCCATCAGAAACTCGATGGTTCCCACACTGTTGTATCCGACCCGCTTGGCGCCATTCACCGCAGTCTGATTCAACTGCTCACGCATTTCCGGGGTCACCACTGGAGAGGGCGACTCTTCGATCAGTTTCTGATGCTTGCGCTGCACCGAACAATCCCGTTCTCCAAGCGACACCACGTTACCATGTTTGTCACCCAGAAGCTGGACTTCGATATGGCGGGGCGCCTGGAAAAACCGCTCCATGTACAAATCCGGATTTTTGAACGCAGATTCAGCTTCCACACGAGCGGACTGATAAGCATTTCTCAACTGATCCGGCTCGTTGACCACACGCATACCGCGTCCGCCGCCGCCGGCTACCGCTTTTAGGATAACCGGATATCCGATGTCCCGGGCCACCTCAATGGCTTCTTCATAGGTCTTGATCACGCCGTCCGAACCGGGAATTGTGGGAACGCCCGCTTTTTTCATTTCTTCTTTTGCGAATGCCTTGTCTCCCATTTGATTGATGATCTGGGGAGACGGACCGATAAAATGCAGATTGCACGATTCACAAATTTCAGCGAAATAAGCGCTCTCTGCTAAAAAGCCGTATCCGGGATGAATAGCGTCCGCATTGGTGATTTCAGCTGCACTGATCAGCCGCGGTATATTCAAATAACTTTGCGGACTGGGTCCCGGTCCAACACAGACAGCTTCATCGGCAAACCGGACATGCAGAGAATCTTCATCAGGTTCGCTGTAGATGGCAACGGTTTGAATGTTGAGTTCTTTACAGGCCCGAATAATACGAAGCGCGATCTCACCTCGATTGGCTATTATTATTTTTTTAAACAATGGCTTTCCTGCAGAATTAGCTTAACGGTTCGATTATAAACAAAGGCTGATTGTATTCAACCGGTTGCGAATCATTAACCAGAATTTCTACAATACGTCCTTTTTCTTCGGCTTCGATTTCATTCATCAATTTCATAGCCTCTATAATACATAGCACCTGACCGGGTGTGACCACATCACCTTCTTTAACATAAGGTTCATCATCCGGCGATGGAGAACAGTAAAAGGTTCCCACCATCGGCGCTTTGAATTCATTCCCCGCCTTGAAGGATTTTTCTTCCGGCGCCTCAGCAACGGGTTGCGGGGCCGCAGCGGATGTTCCGGATACCGGTCCACTGTGCACCGGTATGGTCTGATGTGGATAATCCGCCACATCCACCGGATGTCCGGCACGTTTGCAAATTCGGATATTTTTGCCCCACCATGTTTTAATTTCAAGTTCGTCTATACCACTTTGCTCAACAATTTTAACCAATTCACGAATATTTTTTGAGCCCATAATGACTCCCGCTTTTGTTTTTATTTCACGCGTTCCATGTATTCAGAGGTACGCGTATCCACTCGGACCTTTTCTCCCTGCTCGATAAAGAGAGGCACCTGCACGGTACCGCCTGATTCCAGTTTGGCCGGTTTGGTAGCGCCCGATACGGTGTCACCCTTCATTCCGGGTTCCGTTTCGGTTACCTCAAGTTCCACAAAAAACGGCATTTCTGCGGCAACCGGTTCGTCTCCGTTCATCAGCACACTGATCTGCTGGCCTTCTTTCAGAAAATCAGCATTGGGAGTGAGTACTGACTCGCCGATCATCAATTGTTCATAGGTTTCATTGTCCATGCAAATCAGTATATCACCTTCACGATAAAGAAACTGCATCTCACGCCGTTCTACACGTACATCTTCCAGTTTATCACTGCTCCTGAACGTTTTCTCCAGCACCCGGCCGGTTTTCAAATTTTTAAGCTTGGTCCGGGTAAACGCACTTCCGCGTGCCATTTTAACGTGCTGAAATTCCGTGATGGTAAACAGCTCTCCGTCAATTTTCACGATCAATCCTGTGCGAAAATCAGATGTTGTGACCATAATTACATATCCTGATTATTTTTCATTCTTTAATTGAGTTAATTTTTCTCTCAACAGAGATTGTATCTGTTTGGGATCGGCCTTTCCCTGAGTGATCTTCATAGCCTGTCCCATTAAAAAACCAAATATCTTTTCTTTACCGCCGATAAACTCGTTCACTTCATTCGGATTTGCGTTTATGACCTGATCCACAGCTTGTTGAACAACGCCGCTGTCCTTGATCTGTTTCAGGCCTTTTTCTTTGACAATTTCAGTTGTGGTTTTTTCCGTTTTCAGCATGTCCTCAAACACGGTTTCAGCGGATTTGGAGCTGATTTCATCCGCCTCAAGCAGGGCCAAAAGTTCAGCCAGCGCCGAGGAAGAAATTTTAAACTCCTGGATCGAAGCGCCGGTTTCTTTCAACGCCCTGAGCACAGGTCCCATCACCCAGTTGCTGACCATTTTCTTATTATTGAGTCGCAAAGCTGTTTCTTCAAAATATACGGCCAGTTCCGGGGTTTCAGTCAACACCTGCGCATCATATTCCGGCAAATTAAACTCTCTAATAAACCGCTCTTTCTTGGCAGCCGGCAACTCCGGCATGGCATCGCGGATGCTGTTGACAAACATCTGATCTACCTGAATGGGGACCAGATCAGGTTCCGGGAAATATCGGTAATCATGCGAGTATTCTTTACTGCGCATCGGCTCTGCAACATTTCGGTTGGCGTCCCATAAAAGTGTCTGCTGCTGCACAGGCTTTCCATACTCTAACATCATTTCCTGACGATGAATTTCAAATTCCAGGGCTTTTTCGACGGCGCGAAACGAATTCATGTTTTTCAATTCGGTTTTAACACCGAGAGTGGCTCTACCCGCGGGACGCAGAGATATTGGCATCACACCTCAGACTGCCTCCTCCATATTGCCGTCACAGATACCCAGGTAACGGACAATTTGGCGCAGACGCACCAGATATTCATAGGCTTCCTTCGGCGATCGGAAATCCGGCTCGCTGACCATTTCAGCCAGGGGAACACCACAGCGATTCACATCAATCAGGGTTTCATCACGCGAGACAAACGATTCCGCATGCAGTGATTTGCCGGCATCTTCTTCAAGATGAATGCGGGTAACACCTATCGTGCCGGGCTCGCCGTCCACCTCAATCAGGAGCTCTCCATGTTCACAAAAAGGTTGTTCAAATTGAGAGATCTGATAAGCCTTGGGCAAATCCGGATAAAAATAATTTTTCCGAGCAAATATGGATTGTTCATTGATGCGGCACTTTGTAGCCAGCGCAAGCCGCGTGGCAAACTCTATGACACGCTTGTTCAACACGGGAAGAACCCCGGGCATTCCCAGACAGACGGGACAGACCTGGGAATTCGGTTCAGCGCCGAACTGCGTGGAGCAGCCGCAGAATATTTTCGTATTTGTTTTTAACTGGATATGAACTTCAAGACCAATTACAGGTTCGTATCTCATATTGTTTTCCGTGAAATCATTGCATTTTTTCCCAAAAATCCGCGATCCTTATCAGGGTCTCTTCATCAAACGGTTTTCCAATCAATTGCATACCGACGGGCAGACCGTTATCATCCTTGCCGCAGGGTAAAGAAAGAGCGGGAAGGCCGGCCAGGTTCACGGGGACGGTGTATACATCCGTGAGGTACATGGTCAAAGGATCATCTATTTTTTCATTCAGTTTAAAAGCGGTTGTCGGGGCAACAGGACCCAGGATACAATCAACTGATTTAAAGGCGGTTTCAAAGTCCTGCTTGATCAGGGTACGGGCTTTTTGCGCTTTGAGATAATAGGCTTCATAATAGCCGGATGACAACGCATAGGTTCCCAGCATAATTCGGCGTTTGACTTCTTCGCCGAATCCCTCGGTTCTCGATTTTACATACATCTCTTCGAGATTTTGTATCGTCTCCGCCCGTTTTCCATAGCGTGCCCCGTCGTAGCGTGCCAGATTGGCTGAGGCCTCTGCCGGGGCGATAATGTAATACGCCGCCACACCGTATTCCGTATGCGGCAGGGATATATCAACGAATTCCACGCCTTGCGCGCTCAGCCTCTCCACAGCGCGGCGTATCGGCTCTTCGACCTGACGGTCAAGCTGCTCGGCAAAATATTCGCCGGGCAACCCCACACGCAACCCTTTGACATCCTGATCTAAAAATGTTGTATAATCCGGCGCTGGCAATTCGGCACAGGTAGAATCCCGCTGATCATAGCCGGCAATAGCATTCATCAGCAATGCGGCATCGCTGACCGAGTGTGTAATCGGGCCGATCTGATCAAGTGAAGATGCAAACGCCACAAGGCCGAAACGGGACACACGACCATAAGTCGGCTTTAATCCCACCACCCCGCAAAAGGCAGCGGGCTGTCGTATGGAACCGCCGGTATCGCTGCCCAATGCCGCTGTGCACAATCCACCCCCAACGGCAGCAGCGGATCCACCCGAGGAGCCTCCCGGCACACGCTCAGAATCATGCGGATTTTTTACCGGACCAAAAAAGGAGGTCTCGTTGGATGAACCCATGGCAAATTCATCCATATTGGTTTTACCGATAAATATCACATCTTCCCGACTCAACCGGTCGATGACAAAGGCATTGTAAGGGGATTTAAAATTAGACAGGAGTTTTGATCCACACGTGGTCAGACCGTCTTTAAACGCAATCAGGTCTTTGACACCCAAAACGAGACCGGCCAATTTCCCGGCTTTACCGTCACGCAATTTTTGATCCACCTGCTCAGCCTGTTGCATGGCGGACTGTTCAAAAACGGAAATAAATGCATCCAGTTCGCTGTGTTGAATACGCTCCAGATAAGCGGCTGTCAATTCGGCACAGCTTGTATCACCTTTTTTCAGGCCGTTTCGTATCGTTGTAAAGTCTTGTCCTAACTTTTGCAAAATACGTCTGGTCCTCGTTAGAGTTTTTCAATAATTGGAATAAACGGTTTAGTCTGTTGAGATGCGAAAGGCATGCATACCCAAGCCATGCCTTTTACCACGTTAAAAGGGGATTATTCTTTATTTGTCTCTTTTTCTTCAGATGTTTCAGGGGTTTGAGTATCAGGCTGTTTATCTTCCTCTGTGGATGCTTTTTTAAAATCACGCAGACCTTTTCCGCAATCCCTTTTGCCAATTCCGGCAACGTTCCCCGCCAAAGATGCAGCAAAACCACAAACAACACGACAGCGGACCCCGGTGCGCCAAGAAAACCTAACATTGCACAGTCCTCCAAATATTAATTAATCACGAATATCAATCTCTTTTTTAACATCTTCCGCTGTCTTTTTCAGCTCCCGCATACCCTTACCAATGCCTTTGGCAATATCCGGTAAACGTTTGGATCCGAACAACAACAGGACGATGAGCATAATAATTAACAGTTCTTGCATACCCATTGCCGGAAACATTTCAACCTCCATCAAAGATGAACTAAAAATATATTGCAGAGAATTATAAATTGCAAGCATTAAGTTCAAATTCAAGCAATTCTTCAAGATAAAAAAACAATGCCTAAATTTTTGTTACTTTATAAATATCAATATCTTAACACATTCCTATCATTTAACATTTACTTTATAGTCTGTTAACGATCCTGTTTTGATGTTCGTTCCTTTATAAACAAAACAGGCCCGGATACAAGATAAATCATCATGGCGGTAAAAAGCGTGAGTTCCGGTGTAAAAAATGCAACCACGATTGTGATCATCAGTATAATGAGACGTGTCCGGTTTCTGCCGCGTTCTCTCAGAGTAAACCGGGGATAACCCGCAAACTCCATCCGACTCACCATCAGTAAACTCACGCAAGGGATTAACACCACTATTACCCTGCGGAAAACGGGCATTCCGGTGAATTCAGCCATAATAACAGCGGCTGCCAATGTTGCAGCAGCCATCGGAGCGGGCATTCCGCAGAAATCACGTTTTTTACCTTCACGATAGGCTAAAACATTAAAACGAGCCAGCCTGAATGTAGCAAACAGCAAAGGCATAAAGGCCAGATATCAGGCCCAGAGCTCCGCGATGGCCCAGAAAGCGAAAATGATACACATAAACCAGCACAGACGGGGCAACGCACCGGCAGAGATGACATCTCCCAGAGAATCCATCTCCAGTCCGAATTCCGTGCGCCCATCGAGCAAACGCGCCACAGACCCGTCAAACGCATCGATAATCCCGGCAATCACGATCAACCAGGCAGCCGCAGAATAATCTCCGGCAACGGTCAGAGTTACGGATACAAATCCACAAAATAAATTAATGGATGTAAACAGATTGGGGATTGTTAAATATCGCTCATCTTGCATGATTTCGGTCAGCCACTGCTGCGATAATACTTTCTCCGGCTCGAACCCGGTCTCCTTCCTGAACCCGGCATTCAAACGCATCGGTGAGATAAACTTCCACGCGCGAACCAAATTTGATAATGCCGATTTTTTGACCGGTATCCACGCGTTGATCATGCTTTAGATAATTAACAATACGTCTGGCCAGCATGCCGGTAATTTGACGAAACGCCAGCTTTCCATACTCGGTCTCCAGACCGGTGAACAGAGAAACATTGCATTTTGCTGCACGCTCTGTCTGCGCGGGATAAAAATTTCCGCGTTTGCATTTCAAAGATGTTCCACTTTGCCCGCAAAGGGGTGAACAGTTTACATGCACATCAAATAAGGAAAGAAAAATAGAAATCCGGGTAACAGACTCTTTGAAAAATTCTTTTTCATTAATATCCACCACATCCACCACTTTTCCATCAGCGGGCGACACCACATACTGCAAACCTTCCGGGGGCCTACGTTCGGGATCCCGGAAAAAATAGATCACAAACACAAACAAGACCATCACAATCGCTGTCAATACAAGCAGCGGCGTTAACTGAAAATACCAGGCAAACCCTCCTGTGGCCATGATAAACACAGCCAATCCAGCCAATGTGGCCCAACCTTCTCGATGTATTCTCATAGGGTTAAAATATAATCCTTTCATCCAGAGTTTGATAGAGTCCATCCGTTTTATCGGAATTGCGATTCAGAGCCGCATAATCATATTGCTGGCTCCCGTCGATTTCTTTGAGTTCACAACGATCAAACGTGATCGGTCTGCACACACCCAGATTCTCATCAATTTTCCCAAAACGCAACTGCAGCGTGGTTAAATCCAGCCCCCGGCGTTTGAAAAAATCCGTCAGCACCACGTTGATTTTCAAACTGTTACGCCGCAATTCGGTCAAACTCTGGCGTCCCATCCATTCCTCGGAAAGAATCGCATCACTATCAATAACCTGTTCATCGTCTTCATCATCCCGTATGTATTCGATTTTCGGACCGCTGAGTTTTTGCTTGTCTTGCCAATTTGTAATTTTGACATGAAAAGGCAGTTCTTCGACAGGCTTGACAAGAATTTCTTTTTCCGATTTTTGTTTATCAAAGTGTGTCAACACCAGATAACTGGAAATCAGACGATACAAATAGACAGCCAGTTTGCAGTTAATTCTTGCTTTGTGTTTGGCCGTTCCTTTTTTTTCACCTTTAAGCGAGACCAGATCATTTTTGAATAGTATCAAGACCTGATCGTCCTTGTCAGTCAATATGCCTTCAAATTCATTAGAATCAAATATTTTTTCTTTCACAACGTTCTCCTTCCTGAATGACCCAAAATTAATATCTACAGCAATCCCACTTTTCGAAATATCGAATCAACATGCCGTACCGCATGTTTTTTATCAAAACAGGATTCAATTTGTTCTTTGGTTAATTTTTTTGTAATCTCGTTATCGTTCAAAATAGCTTGCTGAAATGAACGATTGTTCTTCCAACAGTCCATGGCGTTATCCTGCACCCGCTTGTAGGCCTGTTCACGGGTAAAGCCTGCTTTGGTCAGTTCAAGCAGTACAGCCTGAGAAAAAATCAGGCCCTGGGTAAGATTTAAATTCCGTTCCATATGCTCCGGATACACCAGAAGATTTTTCAACACCCGGGTCAACCGAGCCAATGCATAATCCACCAAAATACAGCTATCCGGAAAGATAACCCGTTCCACGGAGGAATGACTGATATCACGTTCATGCCACAGGGCTACGTTTTCAATAGCCGCCAATGCATTGGAGCGGAGCAGACGCGCCAGTCCGCTCAGATTTTCACTGGCAATGGGATTGCGTTTATGCGGCATGGCTGATGAACCTTTTTGTTTTTTAGCAAACGATTCTTCCGCTTCCAGCACTTCGGTGCGCTGCAGATGCCGTATTTCAACGGCAATTTTTTCAATTGTGGCTCCCACAAGCGCCAGAGCGGTCATATACTCGGCATGTACGTCCCGCTGAATCACCTGCGTTGAAACAGGGGTGGAATCCAGGCCAAGTTTTTCACACACCCTATCCTGAACCTGCGGATCAATAAAGGCAAAGGTTCCGACCGCGCCTGAAATCATACCCCGATTGACATTCCGGGCGGCATGCTCAAACCGTTCCAGATTGCGGCGCATTTCATCGTACCAGAGCGCCATTTTAAGCCCAAACGTTGTGGGTTCGGCATGGATTCCATGACTTCGTCCAATGCAGACAACATCCTTGTAACGCAGCGCCTGATCTTTCAAAACCGCTTGAATGTCCAAAAGATCTTTTCTGATGAGTTCGGATGCTTTTTGTATTTGCAAAGCGAGCGCCGTATCCAGCAAATCAGATGACGTCATACCCGCATGGATATAGCGCGAATCCGGCCCGACATATTCCGCAACCGTGGTTAAAAAGGCAATGACATCATGTTTCACATCCTCTTCGATTTCAAGAATGCGTTCTACAGTAAAATCAGCTTTTTCCCGTATAGTATTCACAGCCGGTGTGGGGATTGCCCCCAGCTCCGCCTGGGCTTCACATACGGCGACCTCAACATCCAGCCAGGTCTGATATTTATTCTGGTCGCTCCAGATGGCGCCCATTTCCGGACGCGTATATCGTTCTATCATCCTGTCTATTCCTTGGGATAGGGTTCAAGTCTTACTTTTTTATTCAGGCGTTTGCCCCGCCTGTAGATTTCCAGCGTCAGAACATCTCCCTGGGTTAAATCTTTGGATTCAATAATACGCTTGACATCTTTTCCTGTTTTTATGGTTTCTCCGTTCATTCTCAGTATAACATCGCCGATCTGCAGATCGGCTTTTTCCGCGGGGCTTTGGGGTTCCACATCAGTAATAATCACGCCATCGGTGTTTTTTAGCTTGAGATAACCGGCCACCATACGGGTCAGTTCATCGTATTGAATCCCTGTCCAGAAATCACGTTTCACTCTGCCATGCTCTATCAGATCTTCAAGGTGTCGTTTGACCCGATTTACAGGGATAGCAAAACCGAGGCCGATATTGGTACCCGCGGAGGCGCTGCCGGAAAAAATAAACGTATTGATGCCGATAACCTGGCCGTTACAATTCACCAGAGGGCCGCCGCTGTTGCCCGAATTGATAGCTGCATCGGTCTGAATCATATCTTCGTAATAGCGGTTTCGGGCCTGCCGGCCGAAATCCTGGTCCAGGGCACTAATCACGCCCACCGTCACTGTGGGCTTGGCGGACACATCAAACAGTCCAAAAGGATCGCCAATGGCAATCGCCCATTCACCGATAACGACATCATCGGAATCACCCCATTCGGCAAACGGGAACCCGTCATCTCCGCTGATCTTCAGAACCGCGATATCAGTCTTGGGATCACTGCCGATCAGTTTGGCATCGTATTGTTCTCCGCCGGGTAAAGTCACAATGGTTTCCACCGCATTTTCGACCACGTGGTAATTGGTCAGGATATGACCCTGGGCATCAAATAGAAAATCCGGGTCCCAGGCTTTCCACCTCCCGCATCTACCCGGTAGCGCGGGAAAAAAATGACGAAAGAACGGATCATCGCAAACGGACTTTGCTGATAATACTGCCGCACGGCGGTCACGGCCCCGATGCCGACCACAGCGGGACTCACATGTGCGATCGCCCGGGTGATGGCGGTATGGCGTGACTGGTTGAACGGATCTATTGGCGTCCTCTACATCCTGTGCCAGAGTTGTCGCCATATGCATAGAGGCTTGACCGCTCTGTTGCTCCGTACAAACCGTTAAATAACCAAATGCAAAAATACAACCGAGAATAAAAAAACCCAAAGCTCTGAATATGGATTTCATGTCAAACTCCTCAGATTCTATCCTTGACGTTATTCCAGTCATCCAGAAAACGACGCACACCGATATCGGTCAGCGGATGCTGAGCCATTTTTTCGACCACACTGAATGGAATGGTTGCAATATGCGCACCCAGCATCGCTGTCTGCTGTACATGCAGGGTGCCCCGGACTGGCAAACAATAAGTAATTCAGTCGGAATCCTCGTAATTCCCATAGAATCTGGCAAAATTCGCTCGATCAGTTCCACGCCTGTATCGCCGATATCATCGAGCCTGCCGACAAACGGACAAACATAAGATGCACCGGCCTTGGCAGCGAGTAAAGCCTGCATCGGACTGAACACCAGTGTCACATTCGTTGGAATCCCGTTTTCTTCAAGCTGTTTGACGGCCAAAAGTCCGTCGCGAGTACAGGGTGTTCTTGACTACAATATTTTTTGCAATCCCGGAAAGCTCTTCGCCTTCCGCGACAATTTCTTCGGCGGTTGCGCCGACTGTTTCCGCACAAACCGGTCCATTCACTGCTTTGCATATATCTTTGTAAATATCTTCGGCCGATCCTTCCACTTTGGAAAGTAATGTCGGATTTGTCGTAACGCCGTCACAAACTCCCATGGATACAGCTTTTTCGATTTCATCAAGTTTTGCAGTATCAATAAATATTTTCATCACAACCTCGTTTGGTTATTCTATTTGTCACGCTCCTGATTATAATCCACCTTGATCAAAAAAAGGCCCAAAGCAGGCGCTGTAGGTCCTGCGCTGCTTCGGTCTTTTGCATCTAAAATCTCAGTTATATGATCGACAGATTGTTTGCCGGCGCCGATCTCCACCATGGTTCCGACCAGAGATCGAACCATATTGTGTAAAAACCGGTTTGCACAAATATCAAAACAAATATAACCATCCAGTATAAACCAGCGAGCTTTGTATACATGACACATGTAATGGTTAACCGCGGCATTCTTTTGGCAAAAACTTTTAAAATCCCGGGGTCCCAGAATGCATCCTGCAGCCTGCTGCAGACGGTTTGCATTAAGGCTATGCCAGTAATACCAGGCATATCTTCTGCCTAACGCGCGTTGACGAGTGGTAATATAATAGCGGTAATGGCGTCGAAGCGCGCTGTATCTGGCATTAAAATCATCTGCAGCCGGTTCAGCACAGACAATTCGGACGTCACGGGGAAGCCGCGAGTTGCCGCCGCGAACAAAAGCAGAGAGCGGCAAACTGCTGTCCGTTTTGATACTTACCACCTGTCCACAGGCATGCACACCAGAATCTGTGCGTCCGGCCGCTGTGGTTTTTATCGTCTCTCCGGTCAGCAGGGACAAAGAGCGCTCAAGCTCCTGCTGCACGGTACGGTCGTTCGGCTGGAATTTGCCAACCGCAAAAATCTGTGCCGTCATACTCTATGGTCAATTTAATATTACGAGCCATTTAAAGAACAATACTTGTAACCATGATCAAAAATGATATCAATAATACTGCATAATCTTTACCTGAAAACTCGAGACGCTGATAACAGGTTCTCCCTTCACCGCCTGAATAACAACGGGCATCCATGGCGAGCGCCAGCTCATCGGCTCGACGGAATGCCGAAATAAACAGGGGCAGAATAATTGGGATAATGCTCTGTACTTTCTTTTTCAACGACCCTTCAAACGAAGCGCCGCGGGAAATTTGAGCATTCCGAATCCGCTGTGCCTCCTGCAGCAGTGTCGGAATAAACCGCAAAGAAAGTGTGAGCATGAGTACAATCTCATGAACCGGCAGTTTCAGCCGTTTCAAGGGAGACATCATGACATCCAGTGCGTCTGTGAGCTCGATCGGCGAGGTCGACAATGTGAGAACAGCAGCGAACAAAATAAGCAAACCCAGCCGTAGCGCATAGATCACACCCAGTTGAATTCCTTCTCGGGTAACCGTTAACAAACCCGGCAGCTCAAGAACCGGCTGTCCTTTGGTCCAAACCATATGAATAAACAGTGTAAGACCGAACAGCCATAGAAAAGGCCGGAGATTGCGAAACACCAGCCTGAGCGGCAGCCCGCTATACTTGACGATCAGAATGGACAACACAAAGAATATCATCAAAACAACCGGATCCAGGGATAGCAAAAGAGAGGTCATGAACAGAATCGCGGCAATGAGTTTTGTCCTCGGATCCAGCTGATATATGAATGAATCACCGGGTATATACTGACCCAGGGTAATGTCATTAATAGCGGCCATCTTTATAGCACCGGAATACAGATCAAAACAACTGCACAGATTTTAAGCATTCTGAAATATAAAAAATTTATGGCCAAAAACAAATAAAAACCATTCACTTTAGCTCATGCAGGACGTTCTTTGCCGCCCGCGTAACGGTCGATTTCCTGATAAAATGCAATAAATCCAGCCGCCAGGATGGCGGATATTTGATTCTCATTTAATTTTAACAGAGCCTCCGTCTGAATTTTATTTCGCGGATCACTCTGAAAATAAATCAGCATCACCGCAGTGGCGATCCGAAGCGGAAGCAGGGGCGCCAGAGTCTGGAGTTGCGAGGCTTCGATGTTTTTTGGCGACAGGCCCAACATCTCTGCAAACTGTTTCAGGTGCTCCAGAATAACGGCAAGAATCAACCGGGCGCATGACTGCCAGTCGCTGTTTTCCATTGCCTGAAGAGCCGAAGCGCCAAATCTTGCATCTGCCCCGGACTTTGAAAAATCCTTGATGATATGTTCCAGTTTTTGCCGGCCGGATTCGATAAAATCCCTGTTGAATGACGGAGAGAGACCATGAATCACCTTTAAAATGCGGCGATTCCGCTGCTGTTCAGAGCCGGCTCGAAAAATCTCATAGATCGGAGCGGTAATATAAAACCAGCGATTTTGAGCGGTTGAGCGTTCACCCTGTTCCTGCTCCAGAATATCGATATAAATATGTTCAAAATCATGATATTCGGGAATGGGTAAAATCTGACGAATGACGTGATCCAGAGGGTCCTCATCTTCCCATTCAAAGCCTATTCTGACAATTTGTCCAAGAGATGAGACACATTTTTTCATAAAACCGAGTTTATATTCGGTTACAGCGCACAGCATATAATAATCCAGCTTGCGCTCCTGTTCGGGAACAGCCTGGAAATAATGGTATGCCTGTTCCGGCTGCCCCAGACACCAGCGCAGCCTCCCCCTGATTCTGCAAATAAACAGGATTATCCTGTTCAGCGATAAACTGATAATTGTAAAGCGCGTCTTTGAATTGTTCCAGCGCCAGCTGACAGCGTGCCAGCAGCGTTACAGCATCCAGGCGCTGCTCATCAGGATTGTCGCCCACAAGCTGCTCCAGAAAAGGTTCGGCTTTTTCATAATCATGCGCATCCATCAACGAACAGACATTGGTTAGTTTATCAATATAGTCTTGCAATTTTTTACCTTTCCGATTAAATATCAGTATCAAATATAAAACATTATTTTTACGTGAGATTATCCATTTCATCGCATTCACACATTGCATTCAGGAGATATGCCCATCAAAATATATCAATTAATCCGACCTTTGTCAATGTCTGGCTTTTAACAACAGTCTTGATTTTTATACAAATTTTAGCTAAACTTTAAACAAAAAGGAACGAAATGGCCAAAAAAGAATGCCCTTCCTGCGCAGTAGAAATTGAAAAACAGGAAGAAATCTGCCCTATTTGCGGTTATGAATTCCCGCAGCCCAAATCCACATTGAAATGGATCGCGCTGGGAATGCTGATTTTATTTATCTGGATACTTTTAAAATGGATTATATAGAAAGAGGTGAGCATGAAATTATTGTTATTTGACATAGACGGTACATTGATAGACAGCGGCGGAGCCGGAAAACGAGCGATGAACCGCGCTTTTGAAGAATTGTATGGGCATGCAGAGATACTTGCGAACATTTCATTGTCAGGCCGGACCGATGAATTGATTTTACAGGATGCGTTCCAGAAAATAGAACAAACTCCAAATCCTGCGGCAATGTCAGAATACAAAAAACTGTATTTTCAAATTCTGCGACATGAAATTGAAAAGCCCAATGCGAAAAAACGGGTGATGCCGGGCATCACAGATCTTTTACCCGAACTGAAACATCGACAGGACATTTATCTGGGTCTGCTCACCGGGAACTGGCAGGACAGCGGATATATTAAAATTGGTCATTTCAGTTTAGATTCATACTTTTCCTTTGGAGCGTTTTCCGATGATTCTAACGACCGTTCGGAACTTGTACCCATCGCAGTGTCCCGTTTTGAAAACAGGACGGAAAAGACTATCGCTGCCGAACATGTTTACATCATAGGAGACACGCCCCGGGATATTGAATGCACAAAACCGCATGGCGTCAATTCGGTTGCCGTTGCCGCAGCAGGCTATACACGCAATGACCTTCAGGCGTATAACCCGGATTTCCTTTTTGATGATCTGAGTTCAACAGTTGATGTACTGGAAATCCTCGGCTAATCAAGTCAAAAGAAAGGATGACATAATGCACCGCTTTATTCTTCCGATATTGATGATATTTTGTGTCACCCGTTTTGCATTTGCTCAGGATTCAAACCTTGCCTGGGAAAAAGCAGGTAATCTTTCATTAAATCTGACTCGATCGCAATTTGACAATTACGTTCAGGGAGGTGAAGACGCCTTTGCCTGGCAGACCGGACTGTCTTTTCAATTTACCAAAAAAAATAAGCTTTATAACCTGTCTCATTCCGGCAAACTCGGTTATGGAAAAAGCAAAATCGGAGATCAGGGCGCGCGAAAAACCGTTGATGAAATCAAATTGGAATCCGTGTATACCCAGCAACTGACATCGATTGTCAATCCATTCATATCTGCAACCGGTGAAACGCAATTTGCAGCGGGATACGATTATTCAAATGGCAAAACCGAGCGTTCGAACTTTTTCGACCCGGCATTTTTCCGTGAAAGCATCGGATTAAACTATAATCCCTCGGACCTCTTTAAAGCCCGTCTGGGGTTTTCCTCCAAACAGACAATCACGTCCGACCATGCAAAACCGTTTGCGGATGATCGGGCTACCAGCAAAATCGAGAAAACAAGAATCGAATACGGCCTGGAATCAGTCATCGATTTGAAAAAGAAAATGACAAAAACCAGCAAAATCGTATCCAAGCTCGAAATTTTCTCAAATTTGCATCGAATAGATGAAACGGATGTGAGATGGGACATGGAAATCACAGCTGAATTCACCCAATATATTGATTTTACCATGAATATGCAACTGCTGTATGATAAAACCATCTCGTCGAAACGGCAGATCAAGGAAATGATCGGGGTGGGCCTGAGTTACAATCTGTTCTAGGTCTTTACCCGACGTTTGATGTATTTGATACGCTGACGGGCGGCCTGCTCTCCCAGTTCCACAAGCTCGTCCAGTTTTCGGATATCGTAATGAGCGATACGCTTTAAATCAGGTTCAATGACAACATTGGCGTTCTGCAGGCCCACCCGGGTGTTATGATTCATAATAATCTTGAGGGCAGTGAAAACCGTATCAGGCCCGGTTTTGGGTAGTTTGAACAGCGAACGGTCAGCATTTAAATTCACTCCAACGATGAAGCGGGCCCCCATGTCATAGGCGATATTTCCCGGGACACTGTCAAGAATACCACCATCGATCAGCAATTTATCATCCACCGGGGTGGGGGTAAAAATACCGGGGATACTGCAGCTGGCGCGCAAGGCCAAAGCAAGCTCGCCCTTTGAAAGCACCACCAGTTCTCCTGTTTTGATGTCTACTGCCACGCAACGATAGGGGGTTCGCAGATCCTCGAACGTCTTGTCGCCTGAACATTCTTTTTGATCAGTTTTTCTATTTTTTCTGAATTGAACAATCCCGGAGATTTTATGTTCAATCCGATGATATCAATGGGTTTGATGGTTTTAGCCAACTCGTACATTTCTTTCCAGTGCATTCCATTGGCATACAGGGCTCCCACAATGCTGCCGGCGCTATTGCCGACAATGCAATCGAATTTTAATTGCGCTTCCTGCAGCACCTTTACAACTCCAATATGTGCAAACCCGCGGGCGGCGCCGCCGCCAAAAACAATTCCGGTTTTTTTATGCTTGAACAAATTCATTCATCAATCCGACACGTTCTATCCGTCACCCCCTGCGATCTTTAATCAACCGGGTGATCAGAGAAAAAGACCAGCAAACTGTAACACATCTGACTGCAAATCAGCATGACTCGCTTTTGTCATATTGAACGAACAACACAACAGTTCCCGATCATCAATGATTGGCTTTATCAGCATCTCTTTCCCTTAATTGCCTTAAAATCGTACGCACTTCATTATAGGATTTAACATTATGGCGGGCAACCGTAGTGCCAAATCCGACCTTGATGGAATAGGCATGTTCCGGCAGCGCCTTGAATGTATCTTCATCCGTCCAGTCATCTCCGATTGCCATGACAAAGTCCCACTCATCTTTTTCGAGAAAATGCATTGCAGCCCGTCCTTTGTTGATGCCGGCGCTTTTGATCTCTATCACTTTACTGCCCTCCAGTATCTGCAAATTCATATTCAGAGTAAAATACCCAAGCGTTTCCGCGAGCTCGCGGGCACGCACTTCACCCAATCCGATACTGGAACGCCGATAATGCCACACCAGTGAAAACGTTTTCTCTTCGATAAAGGCGCCGGGAGTCCGATCTACATAAGATTCCAGTATCTGCCGCACCTCATCTTTCCAGTCCTGGGCGTGAGGCTCCAGAGTATTCCAGTCTCCGCCCTGTTCTTTTATCCACGCACCGTGTTCAGCGATGAGGTCAATATCAATATCATGCATCCAGGTTGCTAGCGTCTCCTTGTCACGACCGCTGATCAATACGACACGGGTATTTTCCTGGGCGTTCAGAAATTTCAAAATATCAACAAGCTCATCATCCGGTCTGGCTTTTGATGGCTTGGGAACAAAGGGAACGAGGGTGCCGTCATAATCCAATAGAATCAGGCGCTTTTTCTTACTCTGATAATCCTGCACCAAACGATTGCGCAGCTCAGGACGCAGCAATTTAACACGCGAATGATCTTGATGGGATTTAACATTGACCAGCCTGTCGATAATCTTCAGCCCATTTGTAAATATCATAACGTTTGAGACGATTGCGCATGCTCTGAATCCGGTTTTGCTGTTCATCCCTGGGCATTTTGAGCGCACTTTGCAGGGCAACCACAATATCCTTAATGTCATTTGGATTTATAACAATGGCCTCGCTGAGTTCATTAACAGATCCCGCCATTTCACTCAGTATAAGTACGCCATCTCCTTTTTCCTTACTGGCAACAAACTCTTTGGCAACCAGATTCATACCGTCCCGGAATGGAGTGACCAGGCATATATCAGCCATACTATAAAGCGCACTGACCTTTTCAAAAGGCAGGGAACGGTAAAAATACTTGATAGGTGTCCAGGAAATACTGCCGTGCTCACCGTTAATACGTCCTACAAATTCGTCCACTTCCTGCTTTAAGATTTGATAAGAATCGACTTTATCCCTTGAGGGTACAACAAGCAAAATCAATGTGACCTTGCCCTTGATATCCGGTTCATCATGCAGCAGTTGATGAAAGGCATGCAGGCGCTGTAATATGCCTTTAGAGTAATCGAGTCTGTCAATGGATATGATGACCTTGCTTTCCTTGCAAATACTTTTATAGTGTTTGACCTGTTTTTTAACTTCTTTGGTTGCGGGCGCACCGGCGTATTTTTCAAAATTGATCCCCATGGGGAATGTATCAATTCTCACCATTCGCTCGTCATAAAAGACCTGTCCCAGATAATGCTCCAAACCCTGCAACCGCATGATGGAACTGCTGAAATGCCGCGCATAATCAAATGTGTGAAAACCAATCAAATCGGCTCCCATGATTCCTCTCAGCACAGAATCTCTCCAGGGCAAATAACGAAAAATCTCAAATGAAGGGAACGGAATATGTAAAAAATAGCCGATGGATGCGTCAGGCTGTTCACGACGGACCATCTCGGGAACAAGCATAAGATGATAGTCATGAATCCATATCATATCACCTTCATGATATTGATCGAGAACATGACGTGCGAACAGTTCGTTCACATTTTTATACGCGTCCCAGCTGCTCTCTTCATAATTGGTGTATTGTGTGAAATAATGAAAAAGAGGCCAAATGGTACGATTGCTGAAATTATCATAATACTGTTCAACCTGCTGTTGAGTCAAAAATACAGGAACGAGCTGATTTTCACCCAGTTTAGAGATGATTTCATTTTTTTCATCTTTTGTGTAGCGGGTAATTCCCGGCCATCCAATCCAGACCATCTCGTACGTTTTCTGCAAGGCGCTCATTCCGGTCGCCAATCCACCGGCACTTTGTATGAATTCAAGTTTATCGTTACGTTTTGAAATATTGACAGGCAGCCTGTTTGAAACAACGAGAATACGATTCATTAATTCCATTATCCTTTCTGAATGATTCAAGATCAGTATATCCGGAATAAATCCCGAAAAAAAGCTTGAGCATGCTGACTAAAAGCAGCATGCTATATTTTATAACAGAAGAAAAAAAATGTATCATCCCGGTTTACAGATTTTTAATAAACCGACAACCCCTTGGGTGCAGTCGGAGCCATTGAATCTTTAATATCTCCGACATGCAGCACAGCTTCCCCGGAAAACGGAGCGGTGAGCGACACCGTGTTTCCGCCTGATATGTCTTCAGGATTACTATATTCCCCTGTTATGGGATTAAGCCATTGATATCGGGTCGTTCCGGATACAGCTGAGAGATCAACCTCAATGGTGCCGCCTGCATGGGAGTAAATGACATATTCTTTTTCGGGATTTGCAGCACAAATGGCATTGGTGACAAGTTCATCATGCGGTTGCAGTTCCCACCATCTGGTCTTTTCTACAAATTCAATATAATACATATATTCCAGCTGCTCCTGCATATCAGCTTCCGGATCCCACCCGCCTTTATCGGGTGCAAAAGTACGAAAAAAACCAGCAGTTGAAAAACCACCGGCGGTGAATACTTCCCAAGCACCTTCCCGCAATTTGCCATATTCATCCCAGCCGGGATAGGCATATTCACCGTTGACCACAGGCTTTGAATAAATCCTATCATTCAGGACATTATTGTGTTCAGAACCATCGGTCTGATGCATGATACATCCCAACCATTCCGTGCCGCCAAATTCCGCGCATGATCCCCGGCCGGACGGATGGTAAGTTATAATATGATCATAGGGGTCGAGTCCATACACATACCGACCATGGTCACTCCATTCACTTGCCGTTGTGGTTCCTTCACTGTAAGCTTCATTGTATTCACCGCAGATACACCACATGACATTGTAGGCAGCCCAGCGGGATACCAGATATTTTTCAAACAGTTTAAATTGGGCATTGGTAAATTTCATATATTCCTGCGCCCAGGTAAAAAATATAACCGGCACCATACCCAAATCGTTCATGTACTTGATTCTTCGATCAATCCATTGATAATATTGAGGATTCAATTTGTTATAATTCTTGCCGGTGCTGGTTAATTCAAAAGCCGTTCCTCCCTCATTGGCCCAGAATTCATCGCCATTGATATAACTGACCACAATACTTTGAACCACATTATAGCCCTGGGAATGCCGCAGCTGTATGTATTCCTTGAATCGGCCTTCGTAAGGTAAAAGCTTTGTATAAAGACGCCAGCTGGTTTCACCCTTCCACAGAAACGGTGTTCCATCGCTGTATGAAAACGTATACGGATTCGCGGGATTCTTGATAATAAATCCCTTTTTATCAGAATCAACACAGGTAAAAGCACCGGATACGTTGAAATTCGGATCATCCCCTGTAATGGTATAACTCCAGACTCCCACTTCGGTCGGGGCCATACGGACTTTCCAGATGTTTCCGCCGTCCCAAAATCCATCAATTTCTATGGTTTGTGAAGGACCCGTGAAAACTGCATGCAGAGTATAATCTGTGTAGGAATTGCTAGGTGTATTTGCAGCAACCAGGGGCAATTCAAAAACATCATATTGGGGCACTTTTGTAATATCAGCAGCCCGGGTGGTAAACGAGGCCGTAAAGGGATCAGCCAGAGTATTACCGGATTTATCCTGCACACCATTTGAAAGATTTACAGTATACGTCGTAGAAGGCTGCAGCAATTCGTCAAGCCGGAGATAGAATGTATTTCCGGTCATATCAGAACTAAAATTAACGGCGGGCTGGATAGAAAAAGAATTCTGTACGGATTGCATGTTCACACTTTCACTAAAAGTCAGTGCAATATAAGCGGTCAAATCTACATCTTTTTCACCATCACCCGGAGTAAACGATTCAACCTGAGGCGGTTCTTTATCTTCACTGCGGTAAAACTTTAAATTGGAATAGGTAATTAACTGCGGCACCTGCATTGAAAATCCGGTTGCATGTTCAGCGGATCCAAGAGTCAACATATGTTCCGGCGGTGCATACTCTTCACCAAATGTACTATAATCACAATGGACCTGTAACGTATCATTGATGTAATAATACATGTGTCCTTCACCCCAAACCAGTTTCACACGAAAAACCCGTTCACGCTGCCACTCGATCGGTCCGTATTCGGTTTCAAAAGCATGCGGGTCAGAATCATATCCACTTTCAAAAGCGCTGACATTGAGCCGGAAACGACCATGTTTCCACTTCCATCGATCACCTTCTACAAATCCGAACAAATGCGCCATACATTTGTAGGGATTGTGCCACATTCGGATACCATCTACATATTGGCCGAACCAGCTCCGGTCCGAATCCAAATCCCACATATTAAAAAGTGTATAATGAACATCGGCATCATCGACCAACTCTCCGTTATAATATTTTAAATTGGGAAATACATCATTGCTGTCATAGAGTCCAGTAACGTCAAATTCAACTTTACCTTTGTTACATGTGGGAATCTGCCACTCTATATAATCTTTTCTTGAGAGCGTTTTCCAACCCTCATCAGTAAATTCCCCGCCATTAACAGTCCCGGCAGTCGGACTCCCGAGAAGAGGCTCGTCAATCTCCAAAACATAATCGCTGTTCTGTTCAAGGGAATTTGCACCTGCAGTTGCCCAAACAAATAACCCTGTTAATAAAATATAAATAGTTTTGGCATTACTACGCATATGGACCTCTCTCATGCTAAAATTGTTCAACAGAGATATAGCAATTTTTTTGCCATTCTTTCCAGAATATTTATAAAACGCCAAAAATATCGTATCCATACAATAAAATTAACTCCGAGTAACTGTATATATATCAATCGTATAAAATCAAGAGCGATTAAAGGTCTTTTGATAAAAACAAAATATTATCATCCATTTTGTTTTTTTCCGGCTGATGTGTCATTACTGTGCAATTTTGTGTACCCCGGTTACAATATTGGTCAATCCTGTCCCTCATTATTCGTGAGCTTTTTCGTAGAGGGCGAAAGATCCAACCAATACATATTTTCTTTTAGCGGCAGTATACCTCTTTCCCCCATCAGGAATAGTCCGGCGCTTTTATTTTTTTGCCTTGAACAACACCCAGCCACCCAATAGGCCAAAAACAATATTCGCAAACCACGCTGCAAGTCCGGGAGGCAGAGCGCCGGTATGACCCAGCGCCTGGGTGGTTTTCAGTATTCCGAAATAAACAAACGTTACTCCCAGACTGATGCCGAATCCTTTGGCGTTGCCGCTCCGGTACGTTTGAGATGAGGACAGCGGAGCCCCGAAAAGAATAATAATAAAATTGGCAAAAGGCAGCGCAAGTTTAAGATACAAGTCCACAAGCCAGCGGTCCGGATCTCCACCATTGCGCTTGACTTCCTGGATGAATGCTTTCAACTCTGCATAGGACATGGCTTCCGGACTTTTCGTCATGCGCTTTATATTTTCCGGTCTGAGCGTGGTTTTTTCAAATACTTTCCGGTTAAACGAAATTGCAGTTTCCTGATCTTTCTGAAAATAACGCTCAAATCCGTTGTACAAGACCCAAACGCTATCTTTCCAGATAATTTTGCGGGCATCCAGCCTGTAACGCAATTCACGTCCTTCAAATCTCCGGATGCTGACCACATTACCTGTATTCTCAATGACATCAAAATACCGCATGCTGATGCGATTTGTGGAATCATCCTTGATCCAGACATTTGAGATACGATTGACGTTCTTGCGCTTGTTCAGATGAACCCGTTCGATCATATTTTGACGTTCCGTGGCGCCGGGTAAAAAATAATTGGCCACACCCAGCGAAAGAACACTGATCAGGATACCAAGAATCAACAAAGGGGCCAGAATTCGGTAGAGCGAAATTCCGGCCGCTTTCATGGCTACGATCTCATTTTGGCGGGCCAACGTACCGACGCTGAAAAGACTCGAAAGCAGTGAGGTCACCGGCAGTATCAGAACAAAAATAAACGGCAAGTAATAAAAATAATATAGCACTGTGATCCGAGTGGACGCGTCATTTTTGATAAAATCGTCAAGATTCTCAATCAGGTCAACAATGACAAAAATACTCAGAAACGCAAAAATAGCAAAAACAAAAATTCCTACAAATTTTAAAGCAATATATCGATCAAGGATTCGCATAACCCGAACATTTCAGTTTTTGTTTAAAAAGAAAATATAGTATAATTTTTCTCCAACAAAAAGAGTTTTCTGCAGACCCGGATAAACGAGCTGCCAAAACATCCGACAGCCATAATATTATAATTTTATATAAATCAGTATTTTATAAACCCCTGAATGACTTTGGCCTTGAAAATGACAAATAAATTGAGTATACTAAATGTTTAATATTGATTTGAGAGGAAATTGTGCAAGCAGATGGAAAAATAAAGGTATTACCTGAAAAGCTCATCAATCAAATTGCAGCCGGAGAGGTGATTGACCGTCCTTCTTCAGTGGTCAAGGAACTTGTGGAAAATTCCATTGATGCGGGGGCGGATTCTATTACCGTAATCCTCAAACAGGGCGGCTCGGCTCTCATACAGATTATGGACAACGGCAGTGGTATGGATGAGCAGGACGCAATTATGGCGTTCCAGCGACACGCCACATCCAAGGTTTCCAGCATTCAGGATATTGAACGGGTCTCTACTCTCGGGTTCCGGGGAGAAGCGTTAGCGAGCATTGCATCGGTCTCGCGTGTTGAAATGAAAAGCGTGCTTCGGGATCAAATTGAGGGAGCGCATTTATATTTAGAAAACGGTGTGGTCATCAGTATGGACCGTACCGGCGGCAATCCGGGCACCTCCCTCTCAATTAAAAATCTGTTCTATAACACACCGGCGCGTAAAAAATTCCTGCGCGCAAACTCGACCGAGTATCGTCATTGCCTGACCATGATGAATCATTTCACCCTGTCGCATCCGGAAATCGAGTTCACTGTTATCCATGACGACAGGCAGATATATAATCTGAAAGCGACAACTTTAAAAGAGAGAATCATTGATGTACTGGGCTCGGGCGTACAAAACGATCTCCTTGAACTGAATGAAGTAAATGCTGTATTCAAAGTCAAAGGCTACCTCGGCAATTCACAATATTATCGCAAATCCCGCGGCGATCAGTATTTTTTCGTCAATGGCCGCTATGTCAATGACCGCACACTGAGCGCAGCCATGATGTCCGCTTATGGAGAATTGATACCCAAGGGTCACTATCCGGTTTATATTTTATTTTTTGAAATGGACCCGGAACGGATCGATGTTAATGTGCATCCCACAAAAAGTGAAATCAAATTTGCGGATCAGCAAATGCTGTTTTCGCTGGTGCGGGGCGCTGTTTTGAGGGCGCTGAAAAAAGACGATGTGGTGCCCAACATGCAATCTGCACCGGCACAGCAATTAAGCCGCCCCCGGTTCAAATCCTCGATTGCAAGCGAACTGCGGGTCAATCCCGACCAGACGCGCATTGATTTTGACGCGCAGCCCCAACCGGGAGAGTCACAGGACCCAACTCCCCCTGCTCCATCTTCCCCCTTTATGCCGGCAGCTCAGGAACCGAAAGCCGAACAGGACGATGAAAAAATGCTTTGGCAGCTGCATAATAAATATATCCTGGCGCAAATTAAAAGCGGTTTGGTGATTATTGATCAGCATGCGGCACATGAGCGTATTTTGTACGAAAAAGTTAAGAGCCTTATGGATTCCCAATCGGCTTCCTCCCAACAACTTTTATTTCCACAAACCATTGAATTAAGCCCGGACAATTTCGAATATCTGATGGAAATACTGCCGTTTTTACATAAAATTGGTTTTGCCATCAAGGGATTCGGCGGTCGTACCATAGTCGTCGAGGGAGTGCCGGCCGATATGCGCACCACCAACACGGATCGACTCGTCCAAAGTATCCTGGACGAGTACAAACTGAAACAGGGAACGGAAGTGGATATACGGGAACGGGTTGCCAAAAGTGTGGCCTGCCGGTCGGCGATTATGACCGGAGAACGCCTGAGCCGTGAATCGATGAGCGCTTTAATAGACCAACTATTTGCCTGCGATACACCCTATTTTTGTCCGCATGGCAGACCCACCGTCATCACATTGACTCTGGATGAACTGGATGAGCGATTTGAACGTACATAAAGTCCTGATCATTGTCGGTCCTACAGCAGTCGGGAAAACAGAAATTACTTTGAAAACAGCAGAAAAGCTCGATTGCGAAATTGTATCTGCAGATTCACGTCAAATTTACCGCTATATGGATATCGGCACCGCCAAACCCACGCCCGAAGAATTGAGCCGGGTTCCGCATCACTTTATTGACTGCCGAAATCCCGACCGGTATTTCAGCGCCGGTGAATACGGACGGCAGGCCCGTCGTTGTATTCATGAGATTCAAAACCGCAACAAACAGGCATTGGTGGCAGGAGGAGCGGGATTTTACGTTCAGGCTCTGGTGGACGGGTTGTTCGCTCCGGGGCGTTCGGACCCTGCGATCAAACAAAAATGGCGTCAAAAAATCCGGGACCAGGGACGCGATCGGGTTTTTAAAATGCTGCAACATGTTGATCCGGAGACAGCCGCGCGACTGCATCCCAATGACACACAGCGCGTGGTTCGCGCGCTTGAAGTTTACGAACTCACCGGTACACCCCTATCACGCTACCGCGCACTGCCCCCCAATCCCGCGGATTTTGTACCGATTTTCATTGGCCTGTACCGTCAACGTAAAACACTGTACACCCGCATAGAACATCGGGTTGACTGCATGATCGAACAGGGACTTGTCGATGAAGTCCGCAGACTGCGGGATATGGGGTATACACCGGAATACAACGCTCTGAGAACCGTGGGATATCGGGAGGTTTTTGATTATCTGAACGGCAAATTTGATAAACAAACAATGATCGAACAGATCAAGATCAATTCCAGGCATTATGCCAAACGCCAACTCACCTGGTTTCGCAAGGATGACCGGATTCACTGGCTGGATTTGCATCAATACGATGATAACAGTATAGTAAATGAATTGTTAATGTATCTAAAGGATAAATGAGGATAGTATGGAATGCAAACAAACCCGAAACATGGACAATTGTAACTGCTCTTATGAACCCTGTCCCCGAAAAGGCATGTGCTGTGACTGTATACAATATCATCTCCGTTCGCGCCAACTTCCGGCATGCGCATTTCCCGCTTCAGCGGAACGTACCTATGACCGTTCGTTTGAACACTTTGCCAGACTGGTACAGAACGGAGAGGTTTGAGCATCCAGCCTCTGCTGATTTTAAAAATAGACTTTGTATAACAATTTAATATTGCGGCCCGCTTCCGGCATAATTTCTTTGATCCGGTTTAAATGCCGCCTATATTCGGTATTGGCAATATTTTCAATATTTACAGACAGTGTATGCAAGAAACGATGTCCGGACAACAGGTATTCCAGTTTAATATCCTGCACAATATATCCGGGTGTCGGGGATTCAAACTTGCCAACTCTGTCTTGACGCCCGGCACCGCGTAAATAGTAACTAAACAATAAAGGTCCGCGGGCATAGCTCATCCCAACTTTTCCTGATATGGGAGGTATGCGGGGAATGGGGTCCCGGGATGTTTTCAAAGTTCCTCTTACATACTGCAGTTGAGCATTCAAGATCAGAAAAGAAAATGGCGTCCATTTGACAGAACCTTCAAAACCGGATATCGACGCAGCTTGATCTATATACCGATACAAATAAAGGTCAGCGCGCCTCCAGCTTCTTTCACCTGTATTCCGGGGGAACAGGTAATTGTTAAACTCACTCCAGAACACGGAACCGTGCAGAGTCAAAAATGGCAACTGATAGTCGGCAAACAAATCAATGCCCCACCCGGTTTCCCGCTCCAGATCCGCATTGCCCACCTGGTACGAGTAAGCAGCCAGATGCGGCCCTTCTGAAAACAATTCTTCAACGACAGGGGCGCGGAATGTGCGGTTCACCGTTGCGCCCAGGTTAAAATTCCGGAACCGGTAATGGCCGGACAATGCACCAGACAAACCGGAAAAATATCGATTTCGGATCACACCAACTCGGCGCGAGGTATATTGTTCATCCGGTTGTATATCACGCTTGTCATAACGCACTGTTGCGTTGAATGACCAGCGGTTATGGATATATTCATTGTAAAAATAGAGGGCACCCGCCAATTCACGCGTCGACGGTGTGAATGTCAAACCTCCTGAAGCATAATCCTTGTGTTCGCCCCAAAATCCAATTCGTGCATTATTGAGCCATCCACAATGACAAAAATGCAGAACAGCGGCAAGATTATGGGTTACCACGCCAAACTCCATACCAAGGTCTCCGGAAGCTTCCAGCTCCTGATGTTGATAACGTGAATACTGATGTCTGATCATTAAATGGCGAAGTGTGGAAGCCCGTAAATTAAACATACCTTCAAAAGCAGTCTGTTCCCGACGCATTTCAATATCCACGCCGAGCGGATGGCCGGCAATCGGGTCGGGCGGTATACCATATTGCGAATCGTAGATAACCCCGGATGCGCCGATATATCCCCACTTCTGAACCAGACTGGCTCCCAGGGCTGCGTTGGCAGTACGGATTGAGGTGTTTTTCAGCACACCTGCCGGTGTGTGCATATCTCCAGCGGTTTTCAGACTTTGATCAACCCGAAGAGAAACAGGACCAACAGGCAGCCCGAGTTCCAGAGCTTCAGCGCCTCCCCGGTTTACACTTTCACCCAGCAGGGTAAAGGTTCCTGTCATCCGGCTCGGCCTGGTGTGCGGTATCGCCTCACGAATCACATTGATCACCCCGCCCATCACATTTGAACCATACAAAAATGCCTCAGGCCCCCGAATCACCTCGATTCGGGATATTGTCATGGGATCAATAGAAACCGCGTGATCGGCAGATGTGGCGGAAAGATCACCGGTGCGTTCGCCGTCTTCCAGCAACAGCAAACGATCACCTCCCAAACCGCGCAGTACAGGGCGTGCCGGGGCCGGCCCCATTGAAATGACATCAAGACCGGGTTCGTTACTGAGCGTATTTGCGATGGTCATCCCCATATTTTGGCGCAATTTACGGTCCGATACCAATAAATCCGGATTTTCAAGTGTTGTATCTTTATGGACCCGATGTGCTGTCAATTCCACACCACTCAGCATGACCGGTGCCGGCTGCAGTACAATATCAAGCCGGGTAACATCGTGCTCATGAATCGTCACGCTTATAGCTGTTTCCTGATAGCCCAATCGATAAGTTTTCAACAAGTGCACACCCGCCGGAATATTATCAAAGACAAATTCGCCCTTGCTATCAGACCGTTGCCAAAAGTGTATTTCGTCAATCAACAAATAAGTAAAACCAACCGGCTCTCCGGTTTCTTTATCCTTTACAGTTCCTGCCATGCTCCCCGTACCGCCGGGATGTGCCGTTAAAGGATGCTGTAAAGCCACAATCCAGATTAAAATATGTAAAGCCTGTTTCATGTGCATTCATAATCCTATTGTTGTAATTGACAGTTTCCGGCTGGTTTTCCCCGGAAACTGTCGTTTTTTTAAAGATTAAGGTTCAACCTGAATGGGAATCGGCAAAGAGACAAAATCAGCATGCTGCTCATGCATTATTTTGATTTCGAATTCTGTCTGTCCCTGCTTCTGACCCAGAATACGGAACAACCAGATATTGTCCGCTGATTGTTCAATCTCCGCCACAGATTCATCGGCAACAGACCAGGCCATTGAATAATGATCTCCTTCAGGGACAAACAAATGACCGTCATGTTCATCAATAAAACTGACTGCAAGCCATGGCGTTTTTTCTCCAACGGTCAAATTAACCTCCCCGCTCATATTGCCGTCCTGATAACGGACTATTTCCTGAGAATCTTGAAACAGAACAAGCCCCACTGCTTCCGCATGTTCATGATTGTGGGGTGCTACCGGATTATCCTGATCACACCCCACACTCAGAAAAAACAAAAGTGCAGGCATAGCTGTCCATTTGAGTGCAGTCTTCATAATCTACCTCCTGTGTATACATGATCATTGAATATACTGTCCAAATCATTCGCATTAGCACACAGGCGGTGCCCGGCGTTCAGGCAAAGAGTAAAACGGGAGAGAGGCAAAACAAACTGAAACAGCAAACAGGCAGGATTCACATCGAATGCATTTGAAAACAACAGTGACCAAAAGGATCCAGGCCGATAACAGCATCAAGGCAATATAATAAACGGGACAGGTATCTCTTGACTCAAATCCTGGTTCATGATTGTGAAAAAATTCATGAGCTGTACTCGCCAAAACCGCGACCAGTAAGATCACAGTCAAAGCATACAACAAATATTTTCCGGAATTCCATTTGATCATAAAAATCAACTTTAATAAAATTGAAATCAGCGTTCATTCCGGGTCCATATCGGAAAATATCCGGATTGTCTTACAATATCCTGGCCTTGTTCACTTAGCACCCAATCTACAAACATTTTTTGCAGCCCTCTGGGTGTATCTATACTGTACAGATACAAATAACGGGTTATGGGATAGGTATCGCCGGCCACATTTTCAGCGGTGGGCAGCACATTGTCAACAGCACAATGCAGAACATTATTTCCAAAAGCGGCGCCGCCATAACCAATGGCATTCACATGCTGAGACACAACAGACATCATTTCCCGGTTGGTCATAACCTTGACGCCGTTCGCAGCATAGGGGCGTCCGGACAGTACATGTTCTTTAAAATACAAAAATGTACCGGAATTGGAAAGACGGTGAATGAGCTGAATGGGTCGATTGTCGCCGCCCACCTGGTCCCAGGATGTAATATCTCCCGAATAGATGCGTTCGAGCTGTGACAGGGACAGCGAACGTACAGGATTTTGGGGATTCAAATAAATACTCAGGGCATCCTTGGCAACCAGCACGGCCATCCCGACGGTATTGAAATTTTCGGCCAGTAATCTGGCTTCATTCGGGAGCAGAGGACGGGAGGCCATACAGAAATCGACGCGCCCGCGCGCCAATTCCGCAGCGCCTTTGGCTGTGCCGCCCCCGTTGGCATACACGGAAACACCGGAATGCTTGAGCATAAAGGCTTCCGCCCAGGCACGCGCCATCGGAAGCATGGTGGAAGACCCCTTTAAGTAAAGCATACTGGAATCATGGACATACGGCTGACAGCTTAACAGAAATGAGAAAAAAAGGATTAAAAGTTGCTTCATCTTTTCTCCGCTATGGTTTGCAGACGCGCGTTTCGGAAAGGCGTACTGGGATACCATTTCGGCGATTCCGGATCATTGGCGAGCGTCCATATAAAAGCCGCTAAAAACCGGGCATGCTGCTGAACTGCATTGAAATGAATGGGTTGCTGCAGGTCATCAAATGGGGTATGATAAATATTTTGCATCCAGTCCAGATGCTTTTTCAGCCCCTGCTCCGGAGTGAGATGTACATAATTTAGCCCCTCCATGATCAACATGGATGGGATGCCGGCTTTGGCAAATTCAATCTGATCGGAACGGGAAAACGATTCCTTTGCAATAAAGGGGTCCGGAATGGGATCGATACGATATCCATACTGATCTGACATCCATTCAAGTGTTTGCCCCAATGTAGAGAGCTGATGTCCCACTCCTATCACACTTTTAAAGCGGTCAAATACAGCCAGGCCATCAATGTTCACATTCGCCACCGTTTTATATAACGGTGTAATCGGGTGGTCCAGGTAATAGCGGGCACCCAGCAATCCTTTTTCCTCACCTGTTGTAAACAAGAACAGGATCGTTCTCCGATTCTTGCGAATAGTCTTGAATGCACGCGCCAGTTCAAGCATTGCGGCGCTGCCCAGAGCATTATCCACGGCCCCATTATAGATTGAATCACCTTTAACAGACGGACCAATTCCCAAATGATCATAGTGCGCCGATACGATCAAAGTTTGATCACGATATTTTGGGTGATCACCCGGCAGACGACCGAGCACATTTTGCGATATGAATTCTTTTTGAGAAAACCTTCCCCGAAACGCAATTCGGGTTTCCAGCGGAAAACTGAGCAATGATTTGTCTTTATGCATACAAAGCACTTGTGCAAACGAAAACCCGGCATCTTTGAACAGTACAGACGCAGCTTGAGGATCAACCATGGCGCTGAGATGGCTGGTCGGGGAATATGCCAGATTAACATCAGGGAATACATATTTTGTGACACGGCGCTGCCAGTGGGCTGTGGTTGTATCATGGAGAGAAATCAAGATACTGCCGCGTGCGCCGCGTGATACAGCAATGCGTTCTTTGGAAGCAGCAAGTCCGTAAACAGCTGCATCCGGACCGAATGTTTGAGAAAGCGGTTCACCTGAAAGATATACCACTATTTTTCCGCGGACATCCAGCGCCTGATAGTCATTGTAATCATATTCCGGCGCCACAATTCCATACCCCACAAACACCAGAGGTAAGGGCTGCGGCACAAACGTCTGCTCACCGGATTTCAACAGAACATAATCTTCATTGAGTTTAAAATTCAGGGTATCCTGCCGGATAAATACCTCAAAGCGGGATTCTGCAAGCGGTTTACTGCTGTGCAGGGGAACAGACTGAAAATAGGAATGGCGGTAGCCGGGAAGAATTCCCATCTGCTTGAGCTGTTCACGGATATAAACGGCAGCCTTAGATTCACCGACGCTCCCGGTTCCGCGGCCCATCAGTGAATCATGCGCCAAAACATTCAAGTGTTGCCGAATATTCTCCCCGCGAACCAAAGAGGTTATATCAAAGACAGTTGAATCCGCTGCATAAACCCTGGAAACGAAAATCCATAAAATCAGAACGCTGTAAATTTGCAGTTCTTTTCGTTTCATTTATTTTTTTTCATAATCTTATATTGCCGTTTTGTAAATGACCACAAACCGCTGCGGGTTCCATATGTTTTTAAAGGAAAGTCCGGATGCAAAAGCAATTTCCTCAATGACTGTTTCGGATTTTCGTCATTCCACGTTCCTCGTGTCACGGTGCAATAGGTTCCCAGCCACTTTTCTTCTCCTTTAAAGGGCAGAGGATCACTGCCGCAAAGCATTTGAAACCCTTGTTTTCTCGCTTTTTTGATCAAGCGCGGGGTCGGCCAAACAGCCGGCCGCATCGTTGTATCGCTGATCAGCAGTTCCGAGGGAGAAAAATGATCAAACAGCGCTGCAACGATTTTACCGCGTTTTCCAAACCACTTGCCGGGCGCCCAATTCACAGCCGCTATCCCCCCTTCGTTTTGAACAGTTAGAATCGTCTCCCGGGTAGACAGATGAGCATCCGGAAGGTCAATTTTGCACCCCAGAGCACAGATCTCAAGCCGATCCGCTGTTATCAACTGACGTCCCGGAAATACGGTTAGCACACAAGTATCATTGTCATAAATATAAACACACTCGTTATTGCGTCCCGGCCCGGCGGAAAAAGTCGACGAATCCAAATCCAGTAATGTTTGAAACACATGCATGTCAGACCGTTCCGTCAAAAGCCAGATTCGGCAAAGCGCCCCCTTTTCAGAATCAGGGATATTTTTTTCAAGAGACATGAAATTTTGTATACTGCTTTGAAGCGCATTTTCAATTGAAAAAACGGGATACAAATGCACATGAGAATCTATGATTATCGAAGCCATTTAAAATCCTTTCCAGAGGCAGGTAAGGCCTGATCTTGGTTTAAAATAGACTATTTATAAAAAATAACAAATAGATTTTTGAAATGCGAACAAAATCTGGCAAAACAATTTCAGCTTTGTATTTGAATTACTGTCATAAAATCCTTATCTTTATTTTTCAAACGTTAAAGTCTAATATGAGGGCAAGATGAAATTCAAAAAGGAACTGCGTTGTGCCATCGATGCTGTGCGTCAGGCCTCACGTTTGTGTCAATACGTTCAATCCAGGCTGGTGCAGAAAGATACCTATGAAAAAAAGATCGCTCGCCTGTCACGATTGCCGATTTCGGCAGTCAGGCCGTTATCAGCCATTTGCTGGAACAAGAGTTTCCCGATATTCCGCTGATCGGCGAGGAGGATCCATCCGTTCTGGCGAAAAACCCGGATATGCGGCAAAAAGTACTGGGCCTTGTACAAGCACAGGTTGATGTATCAGAAAAGGACATGCTGAACGCAATTGGACGCGGATCAGGCACGGATACTGCCCCGTATTTCTGGACACTGGATCCGATCGACGGCACCAAAGGATTTTTGCGCCAGGATCAATACGCGGTAGCGCTTGCGCTTATTAAAGACGGCGAACTGCAGCTGGGCGTTCTCGGATGTCCGAATCTGTCGCTGGATTTTGACCATCCTGAACAGGGAAACGGCGCCTTGTTGTACGCCGTCAAGGGAGAAGGCGCATTTTTACAGCCCCTGAAAGACGGCGAGGCTGTGCGCATTAAAGTAGATACGGACCCGGGAAATGCGCGTTTTGTCGAATCGGTAGAAAGCGCCCATTCCGCCCACTCTGTACACACAAAAATATCCGATGCTCTGAATATCGGGGGAGATCCCTTGAGAATTGACAGTCAATGCAAATACGCCGTAGTAGCGCGCGGGGATGTGGCCATATACTTGCGTTATCCCAGAGATGATCAGTATCGCGAAAAAATTTGGGATCATGCTGCCGGAGCGATAATTGTACAGGAAGCAGGCGGCACGGTCAGCGATATTTTCGGAACCCCCCTGAATTTCGGTCTGGGACAAACACTAAAAGACAACAAAGGTATAGTCGTAACCAATGGAATCTTTCACAACCAGACCATCGAAACCATAGAACGTATCCAGAAGGGTGATTTATGATCAAGCATGTTGTCATGTGGACTATAAAAGACAGCTCCCGGACTGACAATATCAATAAAGTTCAGGAAAAACTGGAGGCACTGCCCGCTCTCATCAAAGAAATCCGGGATTATGAAATAGGCGTGAATATTGCAGAATCACCGGCGGCCTTTGATATTGTGCTGATCTCCTCTTTTGAAACTGAATCTGATTTTAAAGTTTACAGAGATCATCCCGAACATATCAAGGTCAAGGATTTTATCAATACAGTCCGTGATCAGGCCGTGGTTGTAGATTTTCAAAAATAATTCATGGCGAAATCATTATGCCCTGGCCGCATCAATACAAATTATTGTCCGAGCACAAGAGCCAGAAGTAGAGACCGGTCTATCAGACTGTGCTTGAGGATCCGCTCATTCGTTGTTGTAATAAATTCCCCGGTCGGCCCCATTCCGTCAATCTTGGGCTGATCGGATTGAATATGACAGATATCAGATGAAGACCAGCGGTGCTCTTTGGTGGTTCTCACGTCAATGGACTTGCTGAGCCTTTTAATATCCTGATAAAATTTCTGCATGGCCTCGGTCTCCGGCATAGCCGGCCGCCGGCTCCCGCCTTCAAAATGAACCTGATAAATTTTATTTCGTTTTTGTGTGCTTGTGATTTTTTTAATACGTTTCTCAATAATATCAAATATTTCCTTTGAATTATATCTGACACTGATACCGGCTGTACCATAGGCAAATACTTTGAAAATATTGCTTTTGAATTGAATATCATAGGGAGCAATGACATTTTCACTGTCGTTTTTTGACAAATCAATAATGGCAGCCAGTGTTTTATTAAAAGCCACTCCTGCCATTGAAACCTGTTCTGCGGAATTCCGCTGTGTTAATTTGATGTCGTAACGATAAGAAGCCGAACCCGATCGTGATGTCACCAGTCCGCCGCTGCGCGAAGAACCGCTCATTGCAATGATCTTTTCAGCATGAGCTGCTTTTTGTTGAATAATCGTTTTCGAATATTTCCCGTCAATCGTGGAATCAGTAATCAAAAGGATGCCAATTTTCTTTTTTCGAAGCAGCCTGGTAAACCGCAGCGTCCTCAGCGCAGAGACAACAATAGCAATACCGCCTTTTGATTCCCAGATCCCGGTGCCTTCAAGATATTGCTCGTTGCTGCTAAAATTCTCCTGATCCGCGAGTTTCACCCGGTTGTCAAGCGAGAGTAAAAGCAAATAATCAACCTTGTCATAGGTGTTGGAAAAATAGTAAAGATTTCCCACTTCGAGCTGAGGATACACTTCCCGATTGAATCCCAGTTGACTCAACTCGGAACTGATGATTTCACTGCAGAAATTAACGCCATCCACATTGCGAATATGTGTGTTGGTATCAATTATTTTTTTTAAAAACATCTCCGTCTGAGTTTGACGTGTTTTAATAAAAGACCGCATTCTGACTGCAAGCGACTTGCTGGATTTTTCATCGGCAACATGGTGTAAAGAATCGGAAAAATAACGCACCGAAGCGACATCCAGCATTTTATTGACAAGCGCTTCATAACTATAGCCGGCTACTCTTGCAGCTGCGGGATAGGAACCGGATTGCCCCAGACTCGCCATTGAATTAATTTCCAAAAGATAAATATTATCATGCTGATCCAAACGAATATCAACCCGGGCAAAATCGCGAAGATCCAGCGCCTTAAAGGCCTGAACACTGAGCTTCTGCATCTTTTCAGCCACTTCCGGGGATACATGCGCCGGACATATTTTCTCACGGGGCACTTTTTGTTTATCATCCATCGTTTGTATCGCATTCCGATCTCCCTGCAGGTCTATTTCCAGAATAGGAAATGTCTCTAGAGGAGAATTTCCTAAAAGTCCGACAATAAATTCGCGTCCCGGGATAAATTGTTCTACCAATGCATTCTGAGAATACTCGGCAATAATAAACTGGACCGCCTGTTTCAGGTCTTTGTCATTGTCCACAATCCTCAAACCAAAAGACACGCTTTCCATTTTGGGTTTGACTATAACCGGATATTTTACCATACTCATATCCTGATCCGCCGAATTGAACACCCAAAAATCAGGGGTCGGAAGTGAATGGCTTTTCCAGATGATCTTGGTCAGAACCTTATCCAATGCCAGAGCATGTCCTGAAGGCGAAGACCCCACATACGGCACACCGAGCATTTCCAGCATGCTGGGAATATGCGTATACCGGCTTTCACCTTGTATCCCGTAGGCCATATTAAACACCATGCCCATTTGTTCGCCTTCCATCACCCGGGGCATAAAAGTTTCAAGCCGTTCTACAATCTGTTTATTTCCATCCAGCACCATTACATTGTGATTGGATTTTTCCAGACTTGCGGCAACACGGTTTACCGTCCTTTCATTGTAAAACTCTTTATTCTGCATGCCAAACTGATTGATGACACCTTGTATATCCTTGTTATAAATAATTGCAACTTTCATAGGCCGGCGACCTCATGTTCCTGGTATATACCGCATAGTTTTAAAAAATTCTCGATTATTTTTATTCCGGGTCCGCCAGACGCTTCCGGATGAGATTGAAATCCGTAAAGCGGTCTTTCAGCGTGCCTGATAATTTCATTTGGCGTTGTTTCGGATGCAGCCAGGCTGATAAAGGAAGCAGGAAGTTCAGAGACATGAAAAGCATGCCGTTTGATAAGAGACAATTCTGTTGTTCCCAGACCGGCGAAAATCGGATCATCGGGTTGGGTAATTGTTACAAGTTCACGTTTGCCATGATACTCGGAACATTTTTTAATACGGCCGCGATGCGCAACCGCCAGAATTTCATGCCCGAGACAGAAAGCGATGACCGGAACATTAAAATTCATCAATGCCACATAATTGGACGTCAAATTAAGGGGTTCATACGGATTGCCACGACCTCCGGACAGCATTACACCCTTGATCTGCGTTTTTGCAGACAATGTAATGGGTTGGTTGTGATCAAACACCACATAATCGAAATCCTGCTCCGACAAGTACTGACGCTTGAATTTTTTCAAGAACGCACTTTGATTATCAATGATCAATAACATAGATCTTTTCCTTTTTCAGTAAACAATTAAAACTGGCAAAGATAATCAAATAATCAAAATAAACAATGTTTTTTTTCAGAAATTTTCAAGAAATAACAAGGCAAAGAGATAAAAAGAGGGGCGGTACAACATTCACTGTTTTAAAACGCGTTTCACCAGAACAGGCCCAATGAGTTCAAAAAACACCGTAGAAGCAACGAGTAACAGAGACAATCAAAGTTCCGCTCTCCGGATAACGTTCCGCAATCAGCAATGCCATTCCCATAGCGACTCCAGCCTGCGGGGTTAAAGCAAACCCCATGAGCGGAGAGAGCTGTTTTCGGTTTTGTTTTGACAAAAGATGCACCCCAAGCCATCCACCGAAAAAACGTCCCAAAAGACGTAAAATAATAAAGATAAAGAATACATCCAGAGCTTTGCCGACATAACTCAGATCGATGCTGGCGCCGGAAAGCACGAAAAAAACACCATAAAGGGCCATTCAATATTTTCAATTTCACGAAAGGAGCGCGTGTGATGCCTGGAACAATTCGCCACCAAAAAGCCGGTGACCATGGCTGCGAGCAAGGAAGAAACGTGCAGCCAGGTGGTTAGGCCCACCAGCAACAACACAATGGCAAAGGCTTCAACCTGAGTAGGTTCGCCCGGTCGAAGCCGACCGGTTAATTTTGCGGCGGGCAAACCGATTAAAGCGCCGACAAGCAAGGCGCCACACAATTCCCAGCCAGCCGTTATCAGAACCTGCGTGCCGGCGTTTGCCGTAAACCACCCGATTAACGCCACTGCAACAGCAAAACTGATAATTCCATAAGCATCATCGATCGCCACAATGCCGAGCAAAACTTTAGCTGTAGGAGAAGAATCACGATGATCGCCGAATTGATCCTTGACCACGGCACGAACGGCAGCCGGATCAGTGGCTACAGAAACGGCTGCAAGAGCAATAACCGGGACAACCGAATAACCCAAAAACGCAAGCCCCGCGCCGACAGTTGCGGCGCTAATAAGCAGAACAGACAGCGAGATCACAAAGATCATCTTTCCTTTTGATTTCAGTCGCGAAATCGTCAGATCACCGCCCAGTAAAAACGCCACCATCACCAAAGCCAGATTGATCAACGGTTCCGTCAAGTCACCGAGGATGGATTCGTTTTGATACCCCAAAATATTTTGATATACAACGGCAAACAACACCCCCAGCAGGACCAGCAAAGATATTCCGGGCATGCCGGTGCGGTTTGAAAAAAAATCAACCACTATACTCAGAGCAAGCATAGCTCCCAGGATAATAAACCTTGTTGCTGCAGAATCCAATGAACCTCGCAGGAAAAAAAAAGTCAGATACAATCCGCAATATAAAAAACAACATTCGCGTAAGGATAGACCAAATGAATTATTTTAATATAGAAATCACATCAACAAAATACAATAAAGTTTTACTTTTGAACCGGAATCATTCGACCCCGTCTTTGTCTGCTTCGTTCATGGGCACTTGGCACAGCCGATGGAAGCATTGAATAGCCTGAAAACGCATTCAAGATCACTCCGGATATCCATCCGGGATGCATACTGAACCGGGACATCCGTCCCGCCGGCAGCATGAGCCCGCCGCCCCCTCGGTTCCGGGGGTAACAGCACGATCGAGACTATTGAAAGCATGCTGTAAAAACGAACAATACTGTTAATGATAATCTTGCAGCTTCCTTGAAGAATGTTTATATTAAAAAGCCCGGTGCTACAGCACCAGGCTTTGTTACTAAAGGACCGGACAAACAACACTTTATTCTTATCGATTGTTTGTGATGATAAACGATTTCATACGTTACCTCATGAATAACATTTTACGTGTGGCGACACGGTCCTGGTAACGGATTTGGTACAGATACATTCCGGACGCAACCTGATTTCCATAGTCATCTTTACCGTGCCAGGAAACAGAATGCTGCCCCGCTTCTACGGTTCTGTTTAACAAGGTGGTTACTTTGCGCCCCTGAATGTCATATATATCAATGATCACCTGGTCCGCTTCCGGGATGTCGTAAGTGATACGAGTCTCGGGATTGAACGGATTGGGATAGTTTTGACTCAATGCAAAGCACAATGGAACTGTTTTATTTTTAATCGTATTGTCCTTTGACCCATATTTACCAATCTTGGCATTTCCCTCTATTACATATAAAAGGTCTTCTTCCCATAGTTCATAGGTGTCTGAATAAGAATAACCCTTAATATTGTTCTTTTCCACATGTTTGATCAGCTTTATCAAATATTTGTGTGCTTCTTTGTACCGGCCCGACCATTGCAGAAGCGACACCTCGAAATCCAACAATTCACGAAAGTGATCATCGGCTTTAATAAACGGCTTTACATCGTACAACAGCGCCAGGGCATCGTCGAGTTGCCGGTCATAATCAGACTTTATGGGTTTCGATTCCGCCAGCGCAAACTGCAATTGATAGTTTTGAATTTTCTCATCAATTTCCGCGAGCATTGCAATCTCGGCATTGTACTGAAGGGCTTTTTTCTGCTCAGACGACAGATTTTTATAATTTGAGCTGTTTTTATAAAAATATTTTCCTTTATTACTTTTATCCCGAAGAATTGCTTTTATCTGTTGTTTTAATCCCAGTTTATCCTCGGGATCTTCTTTTGACAACTGATACAGTTCCAATATCCGGGTCGCGGTGTTGCTGTCATACTCATCGGAAGCAATGAGGTTGATGAGTTCCATCATTCGTTTTTCCAAACGGCTGAATGCCGTATTCACACATTCCGGCTGATTTTCCGATGCAACCTGTTTGGGAATGATCCGATATTCAGGCCTGTAAAATTGGTTTGCAGATCGCTTTTGTAAACCGGGATGCATCCCTACAATTTCCGTATAGGTCTGTGCCTCACTTTCATAAGGATTCCAGGTTACAGTGCCCTGAAAACGCGCAGACCCGCCTTCCGGGCCATTCTCCGTGCCCCAGAAATTATCAATAACGTTCACAGGTGAAGCGCTCGCATTATAAACATAATATCCCAAATCATCGTCAAAAATATCTGACAGACCGCCGTAGCTTGACTGATAAACATGGCTGCCGAAATAATTTTCAACTTTGATTTCGGCTTCACCGCCATTGTTAAAGATCAAGTTGTTGCCGGGCGTGGTTCCATAGCCGAGATAGAGGTCTCCTTTGACACCTATACCGTGACCTTCATTGCCATAAATATAATTATTTGTAAAATAACCGGGGGTGTAATAACCCAGCTTGCCGGACAGAATACGAATGCCCTGCCCTCCATTGGCGGTAATGGTACTGTTTTTAATACTGGCCCAGCATTGAGTTGCATAAACACCGATATCAGAATTTCCGGTGACCAGGCACTTGTCCAGAACAAACTGATTCACATTCCCGGAAGCATAAAATCCGCGCACGCCATTCATGAACGTACAATTTTCAAAACAGTTGCCTGTGCCGTTCACCACATGGACGTTCCAGGTGCCGCCATTAAAGACACAGTACTCAAACGAGTTGTTATTGCCGCTGAGCTCAACCTGGTCCCAGGAATAGTCTGCGTTCAAGCGGTAAAAGCGTATGGGTTCTTCAAGGGTTCCCTCGGCCACAAGACTGGCATCGGATGCAATGGATAACTTTACATCCGGCGCCAATAAAATGATAGACCCGGGCGCGATGGTCAAGGTACACCCGGAAACCGTTATGTCCTGTACAATTTTACAGGAATGCAATGTGGTGTTGGTGTAAATATTCTGTGTTACGATATCAAATGGATAAATGGGTGTTGCCGGATTTATCAAACCAAGATCATTGCCGAGTTCGATATCATACGCTTTAATGACCTGCGCGGGTACAAAATTCGCATCCGCATCATAAGGAACCAATTCCGCCAATAAAGTGGCTTTTACCTCCGGCGCTCCATATCCAAGAGATTTGCTGCAAGATTGATAATCCAATGACACATATTGCATATGTTCCACATAATCGGAATAAAAATCAGCGCTATTCAAATTAATAAAATCACATATGTCGCCCGCTTCTTCAGAAGCATATGAAAATTTCACTGAACTTTTGGCAAGATCAAACACATAAGGATTAACAACGAATGTCACATTGTCAGTAAGGCGATAATAAACATCAAAATAATCCCTTGCCATGGTTGGGGGATCGCAGAGATCATCATCCACGGAATGAGAGTATTGATATCCATAATCTACTGTCGGCTTTTCCACCATGTTAAAAACACCCAATGGCTTGTTATAGAGTGGTACTGCGTTTCTCGATATCTCCTGAGATGGATATGCCACATTACAACCCGGCAGATAAAAAGTTAAGGCATCAACCCCCCATTCTTGTGTAAGAGTGCCCTTCAAGGTAATCGTACGCGGCAACAGGCTTACAGCTATCGGAAGGTTATCGCTGTTACTGGAACCACCACCATTTATAAAATTAATAATTGCTGCAACTGGCCCCAACGCGGGTATCCAGTCAGCACTGCCAATATTGGCAATATTATCCAATAACTGTGCCCACCAGGGATTTCCGGAAACCGATCTTGCCCACTTTTGTAATTCTTTCAATTTATCCTGAGCATCATCTATACTTTTCCATTCTTTGGCAATGCCGGTGTAAAGTTTCTTTCCAGACGCATAGCTTTCGGCCAATGCTGAAACTATTCCATTGTCTGCTTCAGCCCGAAAATCTAATGGACTACCTGCTATATCAACTTCAGTTGACCCTGTCAGTTCAACTTTGAATTCTGAGAACAAATGAATATCAATGCTAACCTCGACTTGTTTTGTATGAATTTCAGGATCGTACCCGGAAACCGGGAAATCAAAATAATTCCATTTTTCCTCGCGATACTCGCCAAAGACATGAAATTCTTCGACTTTATCCTGTGCAGAATGATCATTCAAGTAACCAGCATGCTCTAATTGCGATAGTTCGAAAATAGGACTGTAACTCTCAATAAATTCAAATTTTGCAACCGCGTATGCAACAGGTTCACTCTGAGGGTAACCGTAATAAACCAACCTTAATAATCCACGATACCTGTTATAAAGGATAAAATAGGGCCAGGGTGTGCTCCGGGTTTCCGTCCCAAAATCACGAAGTAAGAGCTCCCAGCCATCCGATGGGTAAATATCTTTAATACCACCTTGAACAAAAACTCGAGAAATATAATAGTTTGCGACATTCCAGGGCAGCTCAACATTTGATCTATTTCCCTTATTGCAATATAAATCTACCGTCATACTGTTATCGGAATACCAATCCCAATCAGGATCTCGCATGGGATCATTCGGAGACATCATAATTTGATTGGAAGAACCCGGGCTGGCGAATCCGATAGAAGTAAAAAGAAAAAGAATGCAAAACACATAAAACTGATTTTTTGATAACATTTTATTTCCCCTTAAATCTTGTTTAGCTTTATTGTTTTATAATGTTGATTTTGTAAGTATTATCTAGGATAAAAACGGGCACATCTATAAGGCTGATAGAAAAATACTTTTGCCTCTCCCCTTCTATTATACTATCTTTCATTTCCTCGTCGTCTAAAACTGTTTCTTTTAAAATAACATCAGCCTCTGAAATAAATTTTACTTTTAATAACATCCATGCTTTTCCTTTTTCCTTTTTTTTAATTATTAAATCACTTTGGTATAAAAACTCGAGGAAATACGAATTATAAGCATAATCGCCTTCAGCATGCCCTTTTATTATACCACGTTTTGTGATCATTTGCTTAATCACATCGAGTTTCTGGTCTCCATAATAAATTTCGAACTGACAGTCCGCCTGTTTGAGCTGTTCAGAAATGCTTTGCGTGCGGCCGGCGCCGGTGAACAGGATACAGGCGCAAAATAAAAGTATGCTGCGGTTCAACATAAGGGTCTCCTTTCTAAAACGGGTTATTTTGTTTGAGATGGGTTAAAGAATCATGTTTTCATATGGTCCTCCCTGTTTATTGATGATGTTTGTTTTTGGATCAGAAATTTCACAACCGGTATCCCCGCTTTTTATTCTATGACGTTTACCCCGGGGAAAAAACCCGCTCAGATTGTGAAATCATTTTTTTAGACGCTTTAATCCGCCCACATCCCGGATCAACCCCGGCTGCCGGCCTTGACAGGACCGGAATCAACTCACCTTTATGGATTCAAACTGTCGGCGCATGAGTGACCGCCATATCAAAAAGATACAGTTTTTCAAATGAACAAGTATTTTCTTTTTGGTAACAAAAAAAGATTATAAAACCCCCATAATAGTTAGAATTTCCCTCTCTTAACTCCCTTGGAGAAAATTAAATAAAAAAAACTTTATTGTCAATAAAAAATTAATTTTTTTTTATTAATCATTGATATAAAATCCTATGATTTAAGCAACCATTACTGATAATAAATACGCACATCATATCTATCTTTTAAATCCGGAATAATGTTATTAATACTGTTTTCATCCAAAGGATTGGACTTGAGATGAATATAAATATTCCTTTGCGCCGTTAACCAGCTTGCGTTATAAAGTATTGTTAAATCGATAATTCTATTATGGGATATGGCTATATTTTCAATGCTCGATAATTCCAAAAACGGTTCCATGGTAGATATATTATTGAAATCAAAGAACACATTTCTCAAATGCCGCATATTTTTTAAATTTGGCAGACTATCAATTTGATTACAAGATAGTGTCACTATTTCAAGCGTATCCAAATTTATAATGGATGAAATATCAATAATTCTATTATATGATAAAAACAACTTTTTCAAGTGTACTAAATTTTGTAATGGTTTTATATTTTTAATCAGATTATATTCCAGATCCAGGTATTTGAGCTTTACTAAATTTTCAATCGGAGTTAAATCGCTTACTTTACAATTTCTGGCTGTCAGATCAACCAATCCACTGCAATACTGAATACCCTCTAAATTTTCTGCTTGCGCTCCTATAACCAATGATCTGATGTTTTCCACGTCAGTTTTTTCAATTATCCCGGTTGGTTTATCGATTACATCCCGCACGGTTTTTTCAACGACGGGGTCCGGGAATTTTACCTCATCGACTTTATCATTGCTAACCGGATTATCACATGACATCCAAATAAACAAAGACACCAGAATCACATTGATTTTTTCAATTTTATTATTATAAATAACCATAACAATGCCTATAATTTTAATTTATACCTAAATTGAGCGGTTTTTAAAAAAATAAAAAACCTTTTTGGGTTTATAATAGTTTGTTATTATTTTAGTTGTGTAACCAATAAAAAGAATAACAACAAAACCCAAAAGGTAGCCATAATATGCAGAAAAAAACCGATACAACGCAACCTAAAATATCAAAAATTGAGATCACAAAAGATAAAATTAGCGGTCGTGGTGGTCTGTTGTTTTTTCTTAGATATATTGACCAAATTCGATTCTATTCTCTATTTGAAAACGTTTTTAGCTTTTTAAAAGGCTCTTCTAAAGGACTGGGATACCGTCAGTTTGTCAAACAGCTTTTTGCTTGGTTTATTGATGGTACGGATATGTCAATCTGTTCTTTTGATCGTCGAAAAAACGATGAAGCCTATGCTGCAGTGCTCGAAAATCGCCCGGAACAAATGGCAACATCCCATCAAATCAAAAGGATGTTTCGCAAGTTCAGTTTTGTTGGGCAAATGATATTTCGGTCTCTTTTGTTGGAGATGTTTATTTGGCGACTTATTATTGAACAACCCAAAGAAGTTATTCTTTTGGTGACAGCGTAGTTTTCGACAATGACGGCGCTAAAAAGCGTGAAGGCTCAAATGTGACCTATAAAAATAAAAAAGGATTCCAGCCTATGCAAATTAGTTGGGGGCCTTATGTTGTTGATGCGCTGTTCCGAGCCGGAGATGTTCATTGTAATCATGGCAGCGACTTTATAAAGTCAGTGGGGCGTCTGGTCAAAGCTATTCGACGTCGCTATAAAGATGTTCCAATCATTCTGCTAACAGACAGTGGTTTTATGGATGACCAGAACTTTCGGTTCTTTGAACAACGCCTTGGTATTCATTATGTTTGTGCCGGGAAAATATATAACGATATTAAACAATATGTTAACAATCTTAGTTATGATGCTTTTCGTTCTTATAGACAGACATGGACTTTTGTCGAATTTGCTAATCGCCTCAAATCATGGAAGACATTTCGCCGTTGTATTTTTACCTCGCAGAAAGCTGAGGAAAATGGTCAACTCTTATTTGATTTTGCACAACCGGATTCAGTAATCTATACCAATATAGGCCGAAACAGTGAGCTGGATGAAAAACTAATCAATGCTGGTAGTGGCAATTATCTCAAGGCCGAAAAGATTATCGAGTTAAACCACAGTCGAGGTAGAGCTGAATTAGTACACCGATCACAGAAAGAATTTGCTGGAAGAGAACAGTTACCATTTAAGCGTTTCGGTATGAATAGAGTTTTTTACTATTTGATGATCATTAGCCATTTTCTTTTTGAAGCATATAAAAGGGACATCCCCTGTGAAGCAGTGCCAGTTACCGCTTACCCCAATACCTTTCGTCGGATCATGATTGATTTTGCAGCCAAAATTGTGACAACAGGCGGAAAAATTATACTGAAGGGTAACACAGACAGTCTATGATTCCCTGAAGATTTTAAAATTATGGTCATTCATTGAGGAGTATGAACCCGCATTTGTGACGTAAAACATAATAAAAATTAATCGTATTAAAGAGCTAAACAATGGGAGAAGTATGCCGTTACACTGATAATTCTCTGACTTTAATGCAAAATCAGTTCAAAAAGCAAGGTTGATTGCGTAATAAGAAGTTATTTCAGATGAAAACAAATAGAAAAAGACGGCACCGGCAACATTTTGCGCCGGTTTTATTTGGTGCCCTTATAAATCGATCAATTTAGGTTATACTTACCGTTTATTATAGCAAACAGCTGGATTGTTTTGTCCTTGAAGAATTTATAGTTTTAAAATGCGCGATTTTCTCACTTTTAAATGTACCTCCCTTATTCCGGGGCAATTCAATATCAGGTTGAGCGCCATCATCACAATAAATATCCACCGTCATACTGTTATCGGAATGATCCCAATCCGGGTCTCGCATGGGATCATTCGGAGACATCGTAAGTTGATTGGGAGAACCCGGGCTGGAGAATCCGATAGAAGTAAAAAGAAAAAGAATGCAAAACACGTAAACCTGATTTTTTGATAACATGTTGTTTCCCCTTGTTTGAGATTATTATTTACTGATGACGATTTTAAATGTATCATCTAAAACAAAGACAGGTACTTTTTCAAGACTGATGCTATAATAATAGCGTTTAAAATTATTATTTTTGGGAGACTGATTTTTTTTGCGCAGGTATTCATGTGACAAATAATCAGACCACCCAATACGAATACTATGAATTTTCTGATTTTGTGATGTATAAAAATGCGCTTGAGTTTGAGAATCATCTTTTATTTCATGTCCATTTTCATACACCCACTCTAAAAAATAGGTTTCATAGGCATAACCCCCTTCCGTATCTTGATAATGCACAGCACGTTTTGTGATCATTTGTTTAATCACATCGAGTTTCTGGTCTTCATAATAAATTTCAAACTGACAGTCCGCCTGTTTGAGCTGTTCCGAAATGCTTTGTGTGCGGCCGGCGCCGATGAACAGAACACAGGCGCAAAATAAAAGTATGCCGCGGTTCAACATAAGGGTCTCCTTTCTAAAACGGGTTATTTTGTTTGAGACGGGTTAAAGAATCATGTTTTCATATGGTCCTCCCTGTTTATTGATGATGTTTGTTTTTGGATCAGAAATTTCACAGCCGGTATCCCCGCTTTTTATTCTATGACGTTTACCCCGGGGGAAAGAAAAACCCGCTCAGATTGTGAAATCATTTTTTTAGACGCTTTAATCCGCCCACATCCCGGATCAACCCCGGCTGCCGGCCTTGACAGGACCGGAATCAACTCACCTTTATGGATTCAAACTGTCGGCGCATGAGTGACCGCCATATCAAAAAGATACAGTTTTTCAAATGAACATGTCTTTTTTTTTGGCAAGATTATCAAATCCCTATAATAGTTGGAATCTCCCTCTCTTAACTCCCTAATAGAAAAGTAGATAAAAGAAACGGTATTGTCAATAAAAAATTGAATTTTTTCTGTTTTTTTGAATTGATTATTCTCAATTGTGTGAAATGCAAAAATAAATACATTAAAATCGATTCTGCATATTCGTCGCACCGACAGCATATACATCCCGTAGCTTTACAGCACCCACACGGAATCAAGGTTCCGGGCGATCTGTTTTAAAAACAATTGACTTTTACAGAAAATATATTACCTTATTGTCATAAAAGTAATATCTGATGAGGTAAAAACATGAACACTTTGACATTCAAAGTACCGGACGGATTGAAAGCACAGCTCAATTCCTATGCTAAAAACAAAGGAATGAGCAAATCTGAAATTGTTCGTATTGCGCTTTTGGAATATTTTTCCAAAGATGATCCCCGGTTTGAAGGATCATTTTTAGATTTTACAAAGGATCTGGCTGGGAGCGTAGAGGCGCCTCGAAACCTGTCCGGGAATAAAGAGTATTTGCAAGGGTATGGTGAATGAAAAATAAAAGAGTCATTGTGGACACTCGGCCCGTTGGTCGCATATCTCAATAAACATGACAAGTGCCATGATAGCATCATTTTTACAATAGACAGCGATTTCAAAATCTATAGACAAAACAAGCGGAATATTATACCGCTAATCATACCCGGAGATCAATAATAAAAGACGCCCCATCCCCCTCTTTTCTCCTGTTCCATCCCGGTAGACAGCGCATGAAAACCATGATTCAAAACTGAGCTGCAAAAGTCTTTAACCGGCACTCTGGCAACGGATGTCTTTTCCCCGCACCCCTCCGGAATCAAGGTTCCGGGCGATCCAAAACATTCCATCGTCGATTCGCAAAACTGCGCCATAACAATTCGCCGGTGCAGTCCTCTGTGGTTTATCAGTTCCCGGGAAATGACTTTGCCCTTGCCTTTTTCTGCTTGTTGCCGTATTTTACCCATAATCAGAATCATCACGAAAAGATTGAAAAGGATATGGTTAAACCCAAAACAAGCGTTTTTCAACGACTATTAAACTGGACGGAACGGGCAGGCAATGCCCTGCCGCATCCGGCCACATTGTTTGCATGTTTTGCACTGGCCACACTGATCCTGTCGGCTGTGGGCCATGAATGGGGATGGCAGGTGGTTCATCCGGGCACCAAAGACATTATCGAACCGGTCAACCTCCTGTCCATTGACGGCATGCACCGCATTCTGCTGAACATGGTGGACAACTTTACGGGCTTTGCGCCGCTGGGAATTGTACTGGTCGCCATGCTGGGGATCGGGATTGCCGAACAAAGCGGACTGATCAATGCGGTCATTCGGCTGCTGGTGCTGAATTCTCCCAGACTGTTATTGACGTTCGTGATTGTTTTAGCCGGTATCCTGTCGAATGTCGCTTCTTCCGTCGGCTATGTGTTGCTGATACCGCTTGCCGGGGTGATTTTTCTGGCAGTGGGCCGGCATCCTGTGGCGGGAATGGCCGCCGCCTTTGCCGGGGTGTCGGGCGGATTCAGCGCCAATCTGGTGTTGGGCACGGTTGATCCGCTGCTGGCCGGCTTGTCCCAGGAAGCCGCCAGAATCCTGGATCCCGCCTATACGGTCAATCCCACCGCCAATTATTTTTTTATGGTCGCGTCCACCTTTGTGATCGCTATCGCCGGCACGCTCGTTTCTGAAAAGCTTGTGGAACCCAGACTGGGCAAGTATGAACCAGACAAGGACCAAAAAGAATCCCTGGACACCCTGTCAAAAACGGAAAAAAAGGGACTGCTGATTGCCCTGCTCACGCTGATTGTTCTGGTCGTCATCATTCTGATCGGGATCATTCCTGAAAACGGTTTTTTCCGGGGAAGCGACGGCGGCGTGCTCAGCTCACCGTTGATCCGGGGCGTGGTCGCTCTGCTGTTTGTTCTCACGGCAGCCATGGGCGTTGCATACGGGTTTGTCACCGGCACCTTTAAAAACGACGGGGATGTGATAAAAGGCATGTCCGCTTCCATGAAAACGCTTTCCACCTACCTGGTGCTCGTGTTTTTTGCAGCCCAGTTTGTGGCCTATTTCAAATGGAGCCATCTCGGAATTATTCTGGCTGTCAAGGGAGCCAATTTCCTGATGTCGCTCAACATCGGACTGGTTCCCATGATGATCCTGTTCATCCTGTTTTCCGCCGCTATCAATATGCTCATGGGCAGCGCATCCGCCAAATGGGCCATCCTGGCGCCCATTTTTATTCCCATGTTTATGATCATGGGGTATTCGCCGGAATTGTCCCAGGTGGTCTACCGCATTGGCGACAGTGTGACCAATGTGATCTCGCCGATGATGAGTTTCTTTGCGCTGATCATTGCCTTTGTTCAGAAATATGATCCCAAAGCCGGGATCGGAACCATCATTTCCACCATGGTCCCCTATTCCATTACATTCCTGATTGCCTGGATTCTGCTCCTGGTGGTCTGGCTGCTTTTAGGGATACCGCTCGGTCCGGGTGTGGGAATTCACTATGCACTGCCCACTTGACTGAATGCAGGATTATAAAAATTTAAGAGTGTGTTGAGGCAGTAATAACTAACAATTCGACCAGACAAGAGGAGAAAAGTGGTATGGGAGTCATAGCAGAATCGATGTTAAAGTACGCGCAACCCCTGCTTGAGGAAACGGACGGTTCCTATGAGCAGATGCAAATAGCGCTGTCAATCTCTCAGATGTGCTGGAATCTAGCGTTATCGCCCGAGTCAAAGCGAGAAGAGATGCTCACCCAACTGCGTCGCGAGCTCAAAATGGACGATGCCGAGTTTGCTTCTTTCCAAAAGCCGATTATCACTCCCATGATCTCGTTGCATCACAAGATGTTTCCCGGCATGTCGGGGCTGGATGCGCAGTCGCCCACGGCGGCATCCCCGGAAGGTAAAAAGTATCCCGGCACCGGACGCAATGAGCCGTGTCCCTGCAATAGCGGAAAAAAGTACAAACGGTGCTGCGGGAAATGACACGCAATCGGGCCGAATATGAATATAAAGTTACACAAACCAACAACTACAGCAATTCTTAAACCATTTATTTTCGGGAATTTATGATCAAACTACAATCAATAAACAGGATAGAATACAAAGACGCTTCCCGGTTTTTTGCAGCGGACTATAGCGTTTGTACGAATCCGTTATGTACCTGTTGCGCCATCAATCTCTCTATAGATCAAATGAATGACAAAAAAATAAAACAAAAAGACATCAAATTGGATCTTTTAAATATGGAGATTGCCAAAGACAGTGATAACCATCAGAACGAAAACGGTTTTCATGAAATAATCAATGAGTTTAGTGCTGATGATTGGCTATTTTTGAGTGAACTGTATCTTGAACGGAAAAACTATTATACAGAACAAGCTGATTTATCATCCCTGGATATTCAGTATCCAAGCCATGAAATTGAAAATGAGGGATTGTTAATTGCGTTCAATGAAGTTCTGCCTTACTGGCCGATCCTTCAAATTGATGTCAACGATGTCGCACTCAAGATAAAAGATATGTATTGTGTTCGCAGCGACTGTAATTGTAACGATATACATTTGTTTATTTCTCGATACCAGAGAAACAAAATGCTATTTCCATTTATGGAAGAAGAAAGAGAGGAAATGTATATAATTTATAATATCAGAGAAAACAAATGGCGCCTGCAGGAACAGGCCGGTTTGCCCATACGATCTTCAATAATCATGAAAACACTTTCAAATGAATATGAAACAAGGGAATTGTTTAAAGCGAGATATAATTTGATGAAAAATTTATATAAATATTATCGGCTCAAGAATTACGCCTCAACAATTAAAAAGCCGGGCGAAGAAATAGGACGCAACGATCCCTGTCCATGCGGCAGTGGCAAAAAATATAAAAAGTGTTGTATGGATATAGAATTGTAATTTATTAAACTCTTTCCTGCTCTCATATCCATCTGTGCAAAGCATGACTTTTATAGAGGCGCGATGAACACAAACAAGACCTTGGCGAACAATACAGAAAACAGAGAGGGTCGCGGCGGGAGCCGCTTGCGAATGGCGGCCTGGACGGTCGCGGGGCTCATTCTGCTGCTGCCTCTGTTGGCCATGCAGATATCTGATAATGTGAACTGGACGGCAAGAGACTTTATACTAATCGGGGCGCTTATTCTCGGTTTTGGTATCCCGTTCGAGCTCGCTGTAAGAAAAACGGTCAACGCCGCGTATCGAGCCGGTGCTGCGGCGGCGCTTGCGGCCGCGGTCTTGCTGCTATGGATCAACGGAGCGGTTGGGATCATCGGAGCCGAACATAACGATGCCAACTTGATGTATTTCGGAGTACTCGCCGTCGGAATGATCGGCGTCCTGTTCGCGCGTTTTCACCCGCGCGGGATGGCCCGGGCGTTGTTCGCAACAGCGCTCGCTCACCTCATCGTCTCCGTCATCACGTTGGCCGCCGGCTTTGCCGCCACGCAGCCGTTGAAAACATCGATCCTGAATGGATTCTTTGCCGCCCTTTTTTTCGGATCGGCGTGGTTGTTTCACCGCGCTGGGCGGACAAGAGCTAAAGAAAATTCCCTTTAATCCATCATTGCGCGAACCTGGTTTACAGCAATTGCTGGACCGAGTCATGCACGCCAGTCCGATTGGCATTATACTATTAGATCATCAAGGCAAAATCACATTCGCGAATGCACAAGCTGAAAAGATACTGCGCTTGACAAAAAACTACTCTAGCAAAGGAAATTATCATGAAAAAACAAATTCTGCTCGCATGCGTTATTCTGATCTGCTTTTCAGCACATGCGCAATATCAAACCGAACCGGCTCAGATCAATAACAGTACATTTATGAACCCCATTTTTCCGGGAGATTACCCGGATCCGAGCATTTTGCGGGACGGGGACGATTACTATGTGGTGCATTCCTCGTTCGAATATTATCCCGGACTGTTAATCTGGCATTCCAGAGATCTGATCAACTGGACTCTCGGTTGCCAATGCACTGCACAAATACGTGGGTTCGGTGTGGGCGCCGGATCTGGTGAAATACGATGGACGATTGAATGTTTCTGTCTGGAAGGCCCCAAACTGATCAAACGCGGAGAGTATTATTATCTGACCGTGGCTGAAGGCGGAACATCAGGTCCGCCGACCGGCCATATGGTCATTTCAGCGCGCTCCCGGTCGCCTCTCGGTCCCTGGGAAAATTCGCCCTATAACCCTATTGCGAGAGCAGAGGATCGGTTGGACAGGTGGTGGTCTGTCGGACACGGGACCCTGTTCAAAGCAAAGGATGAAAGCTGGTGGATGATTTTTCATGGATATGAAAAAGATCACTATAACATGGGACGACAGACCCTGCTGGCACCCATCGAATGGACCGACGACGGCTGGTATAAAATACCGGACAGCATTCAGATTGACCAGCCCATCCAGCGCCCGGCCGGACAAGCGTCCGAACAGGCATTTTCCCTGAGTGACGATTTTTCAGGAGCAATCCTGAGACCGCACTGGAAATTCTTTGGCGAGTATGACACCGATCGGTTTCAAGTGGCAAACCAGAATTTGATGATAAAGGGAAAAGGGCAATCGGTTGCAAACAGCTCTCCCCTGCTCTGCGTGCCGTCGCATCATTCCTATATGGCACAGGTGGAATTGAGGATCACAGGCGACGCCGTCGGCGGATTGGTGCTGTTTTATAACAACGACGCCTGTTCCGGCATCCTGGCTGATCCGAACAATATTCTGGCCAATCTGCGCGGCTGGCAGTTTCCGACTGAAACAAATGTCATTGAAAATCATGCTTATCTTCGTCTTGTCAACTCGAAACAATATCGTAGATATGTATTACAGTGTTGACGGAGACACCTGGATTAAAATTAAAAACTCGCTCGAAATGTCCGGATTTCATCATAACGTTCTAAGCGGATTTTTGAGTCTGAGAATCGGACTGTGTTCCATTGGTGACGGCAGGGTAGTTTTTAAAAATTTCGAATATACACCTTTGAAAAGGTAAGTAGATAACATGCGCAGGTGACAGCCTCCGCATTATTTCTCACGCAGTTGAGATATCGATACAGTATTTCATTCATTGTTGACTTTCGAAACCGGAAAAGACAATCACCATGAATAACCTGTTGATCATCATCGGAAGTATTTTTCATATAGCCTTTGGTGTGTTTCATCTCCTGTTCTGGAATTTATTCGGCTGGAAACAGGACCTCGCTGACGGTTATCAACCGCAATATCATGCAGATATTGAATCTGTGTCTGACGTTTGTTTTCTTTTTGTTTGCTTACCTGTCCCTGTTTCACACTTTAGAGTTGCTTACAACAGATTTGGGATCAGCTTTATTAGCAGGGATCAGTCTGTTCTGGCTGTTGCGCGCGGTGCAACAGATTGTGTTTTTTACCTTACACAGACTGTTTTCGTGGATTCTGCTTGTTTTGTTCGTAATTGGCAGCGTATTGTATGCAATTCCGGTTATCCACATCCTGTAAGCGATCAAGAACCGGGCATCAAATTTCATTCAAACGCACACCCTCTGTCATTTTATCAGCGATTCACACTTTTAATCAGCGCAACTCTATCGCTCGCTCGATGTGTCCCCCGCGATGTGAATCGAAACTCACCGTAACATTCTGAGCGGATCGCACCAGCCAGCGCACCTGCACCGTCCCCATACCGGGAACGGTTTGCACATGCATGCGCTGCGGATGATATTTCTGTTCGACAGCGCGATCATGCAACGGATCGGTGACCACAAAACCGGCAACCACATCTGCACCGTTGAGCGTCACCCAGTCGGGTCGGGTGAATTGATGCTGCACTTCACGCGCAGAGCGGGTCGGCAGCATACGGTCGTTGCGGATCACCACATCGATCTGCAGCAGTGACTGGCCGATCGGCTGCACCTGTACCGAATCCACAGCAATCTCCGGCAGGTGATAGGCGTGAAACAGGGTGAACGCCATGTTGCGATGACACATATCCTCGATCAGAAAGGACGGTGCGGTGCGCGTCCAGTTTTTACGGATACCGCCGATTTCAATATCGCCGTACTGCGGGTGCACAACCGGTTTCCAGTCGATAATGCCCTCGCCGAACAGCAGCAATTCATCAAATTTATACACATCCTCCTGTCGGCCGAACCAGCCGCTTCCCCTGCCCTGCTCGCGAAAATAATCAAACGAGGACCACAATTCATTGGTAAACATAAAAATGCCGCGGGCGCCGTAAAACCAGTCCAGTTCTCCCCCGTAAACGGTGTACATGTCTTTTCCGACAACGAGATAGCGGTAATGCGGCAGCTGCGCCTTGCCGATCTCGGCGATATGATCAAAGCGCGCGGCATCATCCGGGTGATACAGCTCCGCATCCGGATTTCCGGGACCGCGCAGAATCATACCGCCGGCATTGTGATAGCTCTGTCCGGCGCCGATATTCGGATGCGCGCGCACAAGTTCAGCCACCACCCGGTTTCTCCGGAATCGAAAACGGATACTGGTCCGCGCCGTTCTGAACCGATTCCGGCTGCCAGTCGATGCCCCAGTTTCGATTCGGATCGTAATACCCGGGTCCATCTTCATTGACGTTTCCGTCAGCGTCATTGTCCAGGCCCTCCCAGCCGATGAGTGTATATTCGCCCTTTTCATCCGGTTCGGCGCGCACCATTCGGCGCGGATCCTCCGGATCGGTCGTCCAGCGGCCATTCGCATCGGCTTTGCGCATCATGACAATATTGCCGTCCCCGTCCAGATCATCGGGCGGGTCTTCGTCGTAACGGCCGTCACCATCGTCATCGCGCGGCAAAAGGCCGGTGCGCGGTGAATGCGGACTGTTGGGCTCATGAATGTAATAATCGCGGGCATCCGGATTGATGGACGGCACAATGTAAAAGGTGCGGGTGTCCACCAGATCCGTGATCCATTCGATCTCACCGTAATTTTCCGCCAGATACCAGGCCGTGTACAGCGCCACCTCGCTGCCCTGTATTTCATTGGCATGAATATTTCCGTCCACGTACATTGCCGGTTTTTGCGTATCGGGGCCGGTTTCTGCATTCGTCACGGTCAACAGGGTCAATTCGCGTCCCTGCACGGAACGGCCGATGAACGACATCTGAACCAGCTGCGGATGCGCTTTGGCCAATTGGCGGCAGATATCCTGAATTTCAGCGTAATCATAATATCGGTTCCAGGCAATGTCCACCTCGGGATTGTTCGGCGCGCCCATGGCTTTGAGAGCGCTGGTAATGGTCTGCGCCTGACAGAAAGGCAGGTGGATTAAGAAACAAACTACAATCAGAAACCGCTTCATTTTGCACCTCCTTTCCGCAGGGACAGGCGCTTGCTGATAAAACCGCAGGACGGACTGCCGACGGTGATACTGACCGGCTCTGAACCTTGCAGCAGCCAGGACAGTTCGTGCGCCTCACCGGGTTCGAGGCGCGGCAGTTTAATGAACGGTTCATGGCTGAGCAATATTTGGCCCTCACCCCATTCGAGCTGCGCTGTGAGGTCCCGGTTCCACCGCAAATCAGTGCCGGGAAGCGGCTGTGTGGGCAGGGCGCCGCGATTTTGCACGCACAGGCGCACCCGAAATATACCGCTGCCCAGCGGCTCCACATGCGTCTCAACCTGTAAATACGGCAACTGTCGGCGCAACTCGAGCAAAAAATCATGATGCACATCAATCAGAGAATCCATGTCAGCTGCGTCAGGCTGATCGGCATACGGTTTTAGTCCGCCGACCTCGACGCGTTTATCCGGGAAATCCGGGTGCTGAACAGGCTGCCAGGGGACAAACCGGCTTGAATCGTTCTGCTCCTCAATCCGGGTCCACAGCCGTTTCTCCGGGGGCCAGTCCCCCGTATCCGCGGAATCCGCGGCAACGCGCGGCACCCAAACCGGCGCACTGAAACACCAGCGGCCGGCGTGAAAATAGGCCCAGTGATCGAGCCGGCCGCTGGATTGTTCGCTGTTCCAGGCCGGTTTGCCGGCGATGTTCTGAAACCGGTCTGCCATGCTTTCAAAATAAGGCTTATCCTCTGCCGCCACATTATTCGGCTCCCCGTCCCCGGCTGAGGACCAGGGCTGCACCAGATTGCCGGCCCGGGTAATTGCATACATAGCGACAATATTTTCGTGTTCGAATACAAAATCGGCAATGGCGCGCGTTTCCGGCTCGGACATGGGATCGAGGCCGGCGCCGAATTCAAATCGCGGATACTGGTACGAAAAATTCCGGTTGATATGCACGCCGCCCTCGGAATCTTCGTTCCATCGGCCATCGGCATCATTGTCAACACCTTCGCGATAGACCCGCCAGGCGCCGTATTCGCCGCGAGCCGGATCGGCTTTTCGCATCCATCCGGACAAGGACGAATCGGCCATCCAGGCGCCGGCCGGATCGAGTATACGCATATGGGTGATAAAGCCGTCGCCGTTGATATCCTCCGGTGCGTCTTCATCTTTGAATCCGTCGTGGTCCAGATCCAGCGATCGGGCATTCAGCGGTAAACTCCCTTGTTGCGCATCCGGATTGATATTCGGAAAGGCGTAAATAACCGTAGAATCGAGAAATTGGGTAATGCTGTCCACCCGATCGTAATCATGCAGCCAGCGCTCCAGCAAACCGAGAACCAGTTCAGTAGAGGCCGGATCATCACCGTCGACATTGCCGAAAAGAACAACAGCCGGAAGCCCGGTATCTTTTGCGGCAACAGTTAATGTCCATAACGGATGTCCGCCCGGCGTGGCGGCAACAGATTCCAGCGTAGCCCGATCATGTTTCTGCAACGCTTGCAGGCGTTTTTGCTGTTCATTCAGGAAAGCCCCGGTGAACGGATTGGCCAATAACATACAGCCGGAAAAAAGAATCATTAAAACTAAAAGTCGTTGTGCCATCATTGTTTCCTGAGGTTTGTGTAAATGGAAATATCGGAAAAAAACAGATGGATTTCAAGACAGAAATAACAGATATAAAGCCAAAATTAAAATTACCAGGCACCCGGTGCATCGCATTCTTTAAATTAACTTGCAATTATCATAAAAATTTATTCTATTATAATGCAAAACAAATTATTAATTTTTAACAGATCTATATAAACAGATATCAAATTATAAAAAAATCACATACTAGATTTAAAACAATTTCATCAATCCTTTGGAGTGACCAGCATCGAACCTGTTAGCTATCACCTCGGCGAAATCATTTTTGGCACCCTATTTCTGATGGTAAGTCTATCATCGGCGTTGATTGCTATCATGCGACGCGCCGAAAGGACGCGTATCCTGATCTGGCTGGCGATTTGGAGTGGCCTCTATGGTTTACGCCTGTTGATCCTCTCACCTGCGGTGCGCTTCCAACTACCAGATTTCATTCAATCCATCCTCCCCTGTTTTGAAATTTCAAGCAGTTATCTGATACTTGTTTTTGCCCTGCTTGCATGGCTGGAATTAACCCGCGGTAAAATGCGCGTGTTTATGAAAACCATGATTTCGGCAGGAGTGGTCATCGCAATTACCGGCATCAGTTGGTACCTTGTAAGCGGTGAAGCAAAAACCTTTATGATCTATAATAATTTACTGACTTTTATTGGTCTATTCATTTTGCTTGTGGTTGTTTCAGGCAGCAGGCCATCCGCCGCTGCTCTATTGGGATTCACAGGCCCAACAGGTTGAGTTTATCGAAAGCAATGGTCTGCTTTTCGGTTTTGTCGATGATGTCGATTATCCGGTACACACATTTTCATTCAGCAAAGGAGATCGTTTCCTGCTGTATACCGATGGATTGACCGAAGCCGAGAATGCAGCGGGGAAATTGTTCGATGAAAATCACTTGAGCAAGTTCGTACAGTCGCATGCCGATAGTCCGCCCGCTCAGCTTGGTTCTCAATTACTGCAAAAACTCAAAGCATGGCAGGAGCCCAGCACAGAGCAACAGGATGATCTGACCTGGATCGTGATTGACATTGAATAGCATATATGAAATCCGGGTTTAAAGCACACCCGGATTTCACAACAGTTCATATCTGCCCAAGCCAGAATGACATCAGCATTTACAGTTTCGGCTGAATAATAATATCGATTCGTCGATTCTTTTCACGTCCTTCCCTGGTTTCATTATTGGCAATGGGACGGTTTTCGCCGTAACCGACCGCCTCGATGCGGCTGTCATCCAGTCCCATATTGGCCATCAGATACGCCTTGACCGCTTCGGCCCGTTCCTGCGACAGTTTTTGATTCAAATCGTCGCCGCCGAACGAGTCGGTATGACCTTCAACTTTGACGGTACAGCCTTCAAAGGTTTTGATGGCATTCTGCACCTTGCTCAGCAGGCTGAAATATTTCGGTTCAATTTCAGATTTACCGGAGGCAAAATTGAGTCCCAGCAGCCGCAGCACCAGTTCATTTTCGGGTGTACGCAGCACCTGTGCTTCTTCTTTTGTAAATGTTTTCTCTACATCATTGTATTGTTTTTTAACCCGCGCCTGAGCCTCGATACGCAGGGCCAGCTCTGATTTTTCCTTTTCCACACCGCCCAGTTTTTCTTCCAGTTCGGCGATGCGGGAGGAAAGATCACTGATCTGCTGGTTGCGGTCCGCAAGATCCTGTGCAAGTGCCGTATTACGGTCCTGCATGGCTTTAATATATTCCAGAATACGGGATGTGGGTTGATCGTATCCGTTATCAAATTCAGGTACGAGATCGATAGCCCCGGCAATCCGGATCAGGGGCTGCTCCGCAGCCAACAGGAGATGCTCAAATTCTTTATCCTCCGCTTCCAGTGTTTTAATGGTCCGGGTCAGGTAAATGGCATGCTTGGCCTCATATTTGGCCTGTCGGGCCAGACTGCGCGGATAATCGGTGTCATAGCGGTTCTGCTCCAGCTCCTTTTCCGTCTGTTCGATCAGAGAAACCGCTTTGGCCAGGGTAATCGGAGCCTTTTTCTCGGCTTTTATGTCTTTGGCGGTTTCGATCAGTTTGCGCGTCTCATCGAGATAATTGGCTTTGATCGCCTTGAGTTCCGCCTGGCGAAAGAGGGTTTCCGCTTTGGCGCCGCGTTTTTCAGCATCCTTGACATCGCCTTTTTCCAGTTCCCGGGCGGCATCGGCAAATTCCTCATCCGCATCGTCCCAGAGCTCCGTTGCGTAATGGGGCGCATCCGCATTCAGGGCATCGTCCCGGGCTTTGATGGCGTTGGTCAGAGTCAGGCGGGCCAGTTTTGCCGATTTTTCAGCCTGCTTAAAATAGTTAACAGCCGCACGCAGCTTTTTGCGGATATCCTCTAAATTTCTGCCCTTGTCAAAATCCTCTCTGGCATCATTGTAATAGTCTATGGCCTCGCCGTAATTTTTCGGCGCCAGGACGTTAGCTCCGGTCTCTGTGATCGCCAGTTTAACCGAATCGGCTTTTCCGAACAATGTCGCTTCGATGCTTTGGGAAAACGTTTTTTCCGCCGTCATGGGTAAACCAATCATTGCAGCAATAATCAACAAACAGCCACCGCGCATCATAGCGTTCAGGTATTCATCACGGTCTCCTTGTTTTGTTATCATGCAGCTACATGTATAACCAATGATTTCTCAAAATTATTTTAACAACAGACGACTCTTCAATAAACTATCGCGTATCGGCGATATTTTTCAACTCTCCGATCCATTTGACCACAACCCCGCTTGACAGGGGATTCGTTTTACTGCAAAACAGTGCAAACAAAACAACCCTTTAATAAACTAATATGCGGAAAAAACAGATAGGACGCAATATTTTTATTGAGAAAAACTCGTAACCTCTAATATAAAGCAGTAAAATCTAAATACAATTCATCCTATACATCGACTATAGATCATTTTATCCAGTCTCTTATATAAAACTCGGTTTTCTCCTTGTTTATTTGCTGAAAAATTCTTAAATCATCAACACAAGAAAAAAATTCCAACTCTGGAACGCAAATGACCATATGGGCCAGCCGGTAGCATGAGATTTTTGTTCACTATCGACAGAGCGAAAAAACAGAGATTATGATTTTATATACGTAAAAAAAGTGCTGCTGGAAAACACGGCATACCTGCCGCATTATACGGCGGCAATCATGAAAATATTTCGCAGGCACTGACGGATTTGATCAAAAGCGCGTGTCAGAAAAGCGGCAAACGTCGAGACAAGCGGCCGGTTCAATCCGATTGCAGCCCCGGCCATATTTTGTTCGGCAATATACATCTCGAAAAACCGGTCTGGATACTCGTCGCGGAATTTTTCAGCCCCCGTCGAATTGCTGACCTCTCCGTCCAGTGCTACCAGATCAGGGAATCTCGGAACAATGCGTTTCAGTGCTGTTCCCCAGGCATCGCGGGGGGGCAGCCTGATCACCGACATTGTATTCGATTTTGCCTGAGGATTTCGGCTTGTTCTGTTCGGGACGACGGTCTTCCGGCACAGCCAGAGTGCAGCGCACTGAAGTCAATTTTTCTTTCTCACCGCCAAGTTGATCGAGTACGTCTTCTCCCAGGGCTTTTCATGATCGCGTTGATGCTTCAACGCTCGGCACACCTTTGCCCTTGATGGTTTTGACAATAATCAAAAATTCACCTGCTTTTCCTCACCGGGCTTTAGCAGCAGGGTTGTGCCGTCATAACCCACTCTAATGGTCTCCCGGGAATCGTTTCCGCTGGTCAATCGCAAATGATTTTTGGCGATATCCACAAAAATTCGCGTCTTGCGGTATTCAACCCCGAATTTTAATGATTTTAGTTCAGAAGGAAGACGCGGATGAAACCACAACACCCCGTCGCGCGCCTCGATTCCGGAATAACATCGTGTGATCAGGTCAACGGTTCCGGCCATGGCGCCCAGATGAATACCCTCCGGGGTGGTACCGCCCTGTACGTCTCGCACATCACTCTCCAGCGCATCCTGAAACAAACGCCAGGACATTTCGCGTTTGGAACGCATCAGCACCCAGGCATGCACCAGACTGCTGAGCGTGGACCCATGTGACGTGCGTTTGAGATAATATTCGATATTGTTCGGAATGGTTTCATAACTGAACGGCAGATCCAGACGGTCAAACAGATGACGCAGCTCATCCGCAGACAATAAATAAAACAGCATCAGAACATCCGCCTGCTTGGATACCTTGTAGCGATCGGGACTGTCATCTTCAGCCTCCAGGATGCGGTCCAGCCGATGAATATTTCCGTGTTTTTTCTTGTATGCCTCCCAGTCAAACTCTTTTAGTTCACCATAGCCTTCAAATTGGCTGATGATGCCGTCATCATGAAACACCACCCGAATTTTTCGGCTCAGTTCATCCCAGTGATCAATTTCTTTCTGCTCAAGGTTCAAATCTTCCATAATAAACCGTTTGCGGTTTTGAGGAAGCTCCTCGAGCAAATCCAGAGCCCGCCAGAACACCCAGGCCGCCATGATATTGGTATAAGCATTGTTGTCGATTCCGGGTTCGGAAGCATCAGGATATTTCTCATGGAATTCGTCAGGGCCCATCACCTTTCGGATATCATACCGGTGCGTTGATTCATTGTATTCAGCCTTGTCCGCCCAGAATCGTGCAATCTTGAAGAACATGTCCGCCCCGTAAAAACACATAAAATCCATGTCGCCGGTAACCTGATAGTACTGCCAGATATTATAAGCAACGGCGATATTGATGTGCCGCTGCAGCTGTGTATGGTCCGGAATCCAGCGGCCGGATTCCGGGTTGAGGTGCAGGGTTTGCGCCTGTTCCTGACCGTCGCTGCCGCTTTGCCAGGGATACATGGCGCCCTGATAACCGGCTTCCGAGGCCGCCCAGCAGGCCTGAGGCAGACGGCGATAACGGTACATCAACAGCGTACGAGAAATGTCGGGAATGCGCATATTCAACAGTGGCAGAATAAACAGTTCATCCCACATAATTAATCCCCGATAAGCCTCGCCATGCAGTCCGCGCGGCGGAACCCCGGCATCCAAATCCACGGTTTTCGGGGAAACAGTCTGCAGCAGTTGGAAGATATGAAGATTCAGCACCTGTTGTATGCGCCGGCCCGGGATTTCCAGAGAAACGCGCCAGCGTTCCCAGAGGTGCTGCCAGGCAAGGATATGGGTGTTCATCAGGGAGACAAAATCATCGGTATGCCGCAAATGTTCCTGCGCCTGCATCAGACATTCAGAGATAGCCGAATCGCGCGAATTGTACAAGGTTATGATTTTCTCAATCCTCAGGATATTGCCGCGTTTCACATCGACATCAAACTCCTGACCGATATAACCCGGCTCCTGAATCATCCGCCCCGTTTTCTCGATACGTTCTTTGTCCATAAAAAGCCGGATGCGTCCCGCTTCGGCAATACGGATCTTTGACTGATTGGTCATGACCTGAATCCACATTAATCTGTCATCAGTAACACCGGTTCCGAGCTGCTCCAGGTGATGATTGTTGAGCTGACGATAACGTTCGACAAGTGTGTTTTCCACTCTGCCGTCAAGAGCCGAACGGATATGCAAGGTTCCGGACCAGTTCTCCGCCTCAATGGTGGTTTCCAGTCCGCCCACATGCCGGTGGCGCATGTGCACAAACCATCGCTGAACAAGCCGGGTGCGGCGGCCCTGCTCATCCTGAAAGCGCACCGTTCTTTCCAGTATGCCGCACTGCAGGTCCAGTTCCTGATGATACTCTATGATGTCCGCCGAATCCGCTTCAAAAGGTTCACCGTCATCAATGCAAAAGCTGAGCGGCAGCCAGTTGGGCACATTCACCAGACTTTCATTCTCCACGGTCTCGCCCGATACTGTGCTTTTCAGGCGGTTATACACTCCGGCCGCATAGGTACCGGGATAATGCACCTCATTGGCGGATGACTCGGGCGCGGCCCCACGTGTGGCAAAATATCCATTGCCCACCGTACACAGGGCTTCGCGGTGTTTTTCCGAATCGGGTTTAAATCCGGTATAGGCAAACGACCAGATATTTAATTCAGATTCTTTTTCAGCCTGATTTTCAAGTATCGACAGGAATTCTGCGACTTTATCCGGGTCCTGCAGAGTATAGGAAGCAGCGGTTTCCTGATCGCCCTCTGTGACCAGAATACCGATTCCCCGGTCAGACAGGGCCCTGAATCCGTCTTCATCCGTCTCATCATCACCGATGTACAGGGGCATGGTACAGGATTCGTCCATGGACAATGCATCAAGCAAGTACAACAACGCTCTGCCCTTGTCCCAGTCGATGTTCGGACGCAGTTCAAATATTTTTTTGCCGGCGGTTTTTCTCAGACCGGAAAATGTTTCAACAGCTGCATCCACCTGCTTTTCAAGTTCGGATACGGCATCCTGCTCCGCGCCGCGGTAGTGAAGTGCGATGGCGTAACGTTTGCGCTCCAGACGTACGCCGTTTAGTTTCTCTAGTTTTTTCTCCAAATGCTTTTCGGCCTGTTCCAGCACCGGCAGGTATTCCTTTCCCGGTTCAATATGGTACGATCCGTCCGGGCCCTGGATATCAAAACCGTGGCTCCCGGCGTAGATTAAATTGTCAATCCCGACCATGTTTACAACATCCTGCAAATCGCGTCCGGACAAGATGACAACCGTCCAGTGTTCGGCCAGTCTTTCGATCTGCTGTTTGACCTGATCCGGCAGCAACGCCTGTTCCGGATCATCAACAATCGGTGTCAATGTGCCGTCATAGTCCAGGAAAATGGCCGGACGGTTTTCTTCAAGCTGTTCCAGAATCTGATCTTTTTGTTGCAACGCTGACGGCAGGATGCCGGCCGACTGTCTATTCATGTTCTGTCCTCCTGATTTCCGATAAATCATTGACCACCAGATCTGCTCCATGGTCTTTCAGTTCCGTATTGTCGCCGGAGCGGTTAATGCCGATCACCAGTCCGAATCCTCCGGCTTTGCCGGCCTCTACACCGGCAAGCGCATCTTCAACAACCATTGCATTCTTTGGCTCTACATCGAGACGCCGGGCGGCCTCGAGAAAAATATCCGGTTCGGGTTTGCCCTTAAGTGATTGTTCACGGGCGTCCACCCAGTCGACGATCTCGTTGAACAGATTAATGACGCCGGCTGCCGCAACACCGCCCTGGCATTACGGCTGGATGAAATCGCAGCAACGGATTTTCCGCGATTTGAATTCTTTGATAAATTTAACCGTGGATTCATAAGATCCGCACCGTTTTCTTTTAAATAGTCCAGAAAATAATGATTTTTCCGGTTTCCCAGACCGCAGACGGTCTCTGTTCCGGGCGAATCATCAGGACGGCCCTGATTCAAGTCAATGCCTCTGGATTCCAGAAAACTGCGGGCGCCCTGATAACGGGGCTTGCCGTCCACGTCATTATAATAATCCTCCTCGGTAAACGGCTCAAAATCCACATTCCGGCTGCGCAGATAGTCGTCAAACATGCGTTTCCAGGCGTGAAAATGCGGACGCATGGTTTGTGTGATCACACCGTCCATATCCAGTACAGCGGCGCTGTAATGTTCCAAACGAATAATGGAAAAATCCGAATGCGACATTCGATGCTCCTGTTTCATTCAAGGCTGTTGTAAATTCCGGTCTATATCTCCGGTCATACTATGATCTGTAAAACTTTTCTTTATTATAAAAACAAGCGTGTACAGGTCATTATTTCAGAGCAAATCGATCTTGTTTGAATAACTGATCAATACAGAATAAACAAGCCCCGGTTCCTGGCGCGCGAACCGCGATAATCTTGCAGATCATTTTCCTTTGCCTTGCGTCAGAGGTACATGTTTAAGCATTTTTTTAGGTATGATGATCAAAACTCTTGTTCAGTCTCTGAATATTTTTCATACACTTATTTTTAGACACTGAACCTCGCACTGTATACATGATTATGAACCTGAAAAAACAAATATCCACGTTTGATATATTCTGTATCGCTTCCGGCGTCATGATCAGCTCGGGAATCTTTATTTTACCCGGAATTGCCTTTGAAAAAGCCGGTCCGGCTGTGTTTCTGTCCTATGCGATTGCCGGTCTTGCCGCGTTGATCGGAGTTTTAAGCATTATTGAACTCAGCACCGCCATGCCCAAACCGGGCGGCGATTATTTTTTCGTCACCCGAAGTTTTGGGCCGGTAGTCGGCATGATCATCGGATTGTTCAGCTGGTTCTCCCTGTCCCTGAAAACAGCTTTTGCCATTTTCGGAATAGCAGAGATATTGTTTTCGATCACCGGATTCAGTCTGATCTTGTCTGCGATCGCGGTGACGGCTTTCTTCACCCTGCTCAATATACGGGGTGTCGACACGGCTGTTAAATTTGAAGTTATCATTGTCATTGGGCTGCTGTTTATTATTCTCACCTACATCATTGCCGGATTCAACCAGATCGACATTAACCGCTTTACGCATTTTGCACCGAATGGTTCCGGCTCCATCTTTCTGACCGCCGGCTTTGTCTTTGTCTCATTCGGCGGTTTGCTGAAAATTGCCAGTCTGAGCGGAGAAGTGAAAAATCCCAAAAAATCGATCCCGCACGGTGTCATTTCATCCATTGTTGTGGTCACCGGATTGTATGTTTTGCTGCTGATTGTGGTGGTCGGCACCTCAAATCCGGTTGGTCTGGTGCGTTCTTTGACACCTGTGGCGGATTCGGCAAAGACATTCCTGGGAACAGGCGGTTATATCATGATCTCTGTAGCTGCGGCGCTGGCGTTCATTTCAACAGCCAACGCCGGGATCATGGCGGCATCCCGATATCCCGTGGCTCTCAGCCATGACAAGCTGCTGCCGCCAACCTTTGCCTCGGTGCATAAAACATACAAAACACCGATATTATCCATTATCTTGACCGCACTCTTTATCACCGGCTCCTTTTTTCTCACCTTGGAACTGCTGGTCAAAATCGCATCTTCGATCATATCTTTTCCTATATACTCACCAATATCTCGGTTATTGTGATCCGGGAAAGTCAATTGCAGAACTATCAGCCTACTTTTAAAGTGCCGTTTTACCCCTATGTCCAGATCTTTTCCATCCTGTTGTTCAGCTTTTTGATATTCAAAGTGGGCGTGGCTGCAGTTGAAAGTTTGGCCCTTATCATTGCCGTGAGCCTGTTAATTTATCTGCTTTACGGCAGAAAAAAATATCAGAGTGAGTACGCACTGATCTATTTGATCGAAAGGATTGTGAATCGTAAAATATCTTCTGCCAATCTGGAAACCGAACTGAAAGAAATCCTGCAGAAACGCGACAATATTGTCACAGACCGATTCCATCATTTGGTTGAAGACAGTACATTTATCGATCTGGAAAGACCGATGAACCGTAAAGATCTTTTTCAACTCATGGCTAAACAGTTTTCCGGAGACCTCGGATTAAAACCGGTTGAGCTGCTGAATTACCTTGAGGAACGTGAAAAAGAATCCAGTACGGCGCTGACCCCGTTTCTGGCCGTTCCGCATATCATTATTGAAGGAAATCATGTTTTCAAAATGTTTGTCATGCGCGCCAGGAAGGGTGTGCGTTATTCCGATCCGTATGATTCGGTGAAAGCGGTTTTTGTTCTGATCGGTTCAAAAGACGAACGCCAGTTTCATCTGCAGGCCTTGTCCGCCATTGCACAGATTACCTGGAATAAAAATTTTGAAAAACAATGGCTGCAGGCAAAAAGCACGCAAAATCTCAAGGATATTTGTTTATTGAGCCAGAGAAAACGCGACCATTTGCACGAAAAAAAGGATGTAAATTGAGGATATCAGTACATACTATAGTACGGTCTGTTTTATCCTGCATCTATAACACTTTTTTTTACCCGTGGTCAGTAACAGTTTAAACACAGCCAAAGACAGGAAAACAGTCAAATGTCCGACAAAACACTCAAGATCCGGTTAACGGGACATTTCTACCGCTCGATTCGCGAGATCGATACATTGTTTTTAAAAGCCGAGCTGGTTCCGGAACAGGACTGGAGCAATATCAACAAGGTCTTTATCGTTTCCACCGGCCGAACCGGCACTATGTTTTTTGCAAAATTTTTCAATCTGTTTCCCGCGGTGCAGTCCCTGCATGAACCGTGTCCCGATTTTCTAGATCTGGCCCTGGATTATGCGCAGGGACGGGTGTCATTTGAAAGCGCGGCTCGCGAAATCGAAAAGCACCGCAGAGTGCGCTGCCGGGAACACAAACGGCGAAACCTCGATCTCTATATCGAGTCCAATAACCGTTATTTTTCACTGCTCAAACCTTTACGGCATGTTTTCCCCGATGCAAAGATCATCTATATCGTTCGCGACGGACGCGATTACGTGCGTTCGGGTATCAGTCGGATCTGGTACAAGACAACCGACACCTCTCCCCGTCTGCGTGCCGATATGTTTCCATCCGATCCTTATTACGCACAATGGGATCAGATGGACCGGTTCGCCAAAATCGCCTGGCGATGGCAGAAAAAAGACGGCTTCATTCACAGAGATTTCCAGGATCTGGACAACACCCTCAAAGTCAAATTTGAAGATATTTTTCATGATCCGGAGCGAAAAGGTCTGTACGAGATCACTCGGTTCATCGGGATTACCGATGAACAGACTCGCCATTATCTGAACAAAATGGGCAACCGCAAGGTCAATACAAAATCGCAAAAAGCCATTCCCAGATGGTCCGACTGGGATGATCACATGAAACGCGTATTTGATGAAATCGCAGCGGACCATATGAGGCTGCATTACGATTACAAGGGAATGACATAACCCGAGTAGACGGCTCCGGAATTGGAATAATACAACACTTTGTTTTTTATTCGGGAAAAAGGAAAACAGCATACCATGTCTCATTACATTTCGCGCCGGCAATTTATCAAATCATCCATCGCAGGAACCGCTGCATTATCGGCCGCCTGCCGGACGGACAGCCGTCAGCCGAATATCCTGTTCATATTCTCCGATCAGCAGCACTGGCAAACCATGCAGCATGTCAATTCGTTTTTCAGGACGCCGCATCTGACCGAACTCTCCCGCCACAGCGTGCGTTTTCGTCAGGCGATTTGCACCACACCGCAGTGTTCTCCGAGCCGTTCGTCCATGCTGACCGGTTATTATCCGCATAAAACCGGTGTCATGGGAAATACAATCTGTATCAGCCGACAGATGAGGAACTCTACGATTTGAACAATGATCCTCATGAACTGGTGAATCTGGCCGGGGATAAAAGTTACAGGGATAAACGCGATGCATTGCGCAAACAACTGGAACAATGGATCAAACGTAACCATGATCCGTTTTTTTCTCTACAGGCGACGGACCGTCGCAGGGAAAAAATTGACATAATTTGCAGGCATGCAAAAGGCTTTTGATATAGAGTCACGATGGCTATTCATAATGAAATTCCACAATATTTAAATCAACTTAAAGTCGAATTAAAAGCGACGAAAAGGGTTCGGCTAAAAGAAATTGTTGATTATGAAACCCGCCTGGAACCCAATCCAGAGATGCACGTGTCCGAAGGCACCTTTTATCCCACCACCCGGGACCGCCAGCAGATTATCATCAAAGAACCGGTGTACGCAGAGGTGGAAAAAACGGTCCCGGACGAGGAGCGCCGGACAAAAGCCGCAGAAAAGCTGTCCCGGCTTGTTCTGGAGGACGAACAATGGATTGACTTTGCAGACCGGCACATGACGGACGATGCGGTGTTCACACCCTACTGGAAACACATTTACCGCAACACAAATGACAGGAAAACGCGCAAAACCGCGGCGCGCAAACTGGGGTACGATCCACTGTCGATTGTACTCAAAGCGATCTATTTACTGGGAATCCTGCTGATTGGACTGGCCGTTCTGGCGTTCAGCGCGGCCTGGATTTGGGTTTTGGTTTGGGTGTTTAGAGTTGTTTTTCTGTGAAAGAGTGGACGGGGATTGGTGAGCTTGCAATAGTAGATAGAAAAAAGTAGGTAGTAAACAGTAAACAGGGGGGAAATATTTATTATCAAATTCTCTGCGAGCTTTGCTTCTTTGCGTGAGATGCAAAATGACCGGACAGTCACACCTGCAATACCAGGAGCGGTTGAATACAAAATAATGCAGAGCATGACCCAGTACATTTCATTGTCGTTCAATGCCGGCATGCGCCCCCGGCCCGGAGGCCAAAGGGCGAGAAAGACTGATAAATGTTCACGTGTGCATGAATCCCTTGACATTTTCACCGGAAAAACTTAAATTCTAACAACCAAAGTTCACGTGTGCATTCTATGTCGATAACCATCAAACAAATCGCCGAGCTCACCGGGGTGTCGCATACCACGGTATCCCGGGCCCTGAACGACGATCCGCGCATTCGTCCCGAGACCAAACACAGAATCCGCCGGATTGCCGAGCAGCACCACTATGTCCCGAATATCAATGCGCGCGGCTTTTCGCGCGGCAAAACCGCCACCCTGGGCGTGCTGGTGAATTATCTCGGCGATCCGTTCATCTGCGAAATTCTGCAGGGCATCGAGGATGTAGCGCAGCAGCACGACTATATCGATCATGTTCGGCGATTCACGTGAAAATTCGCAGCGCGAAGCCCGCTACCTGCTGAAATACATGCAGCACCGGGTGGACGGACTGATTGTGTATCCGGCCCTGGACCAAGGATTCGACGACAATATCCAACAGCTTTTGAATTACAAAATCCCCTTTGTGCTCATTGACAAATACTCGCAACAGTATACAACCGACTCTGTGGTCTGTGATGATGTGTACGGCGGATATACCGCCACGCGGCATTTAATTGAACAGGGACACCGCTGCATCGCCTATATCACCGGTCCCTCCTGTACCCCTTTGAACAATCGCCGCAAAGGTTATGAACAGGCCCTGAAAGAGGCGGGAATCCCGTTGCGACAGGACATCATCATCCGGGGCGATTATGACACGCTCAACGATCAATACAACTGTGCCGAACCGGCATTGGACCTGCTGAAGAGCAGCGATCCGCCCACCGCGTTTTTTCTAAGCACGGACGGCTTTTTCCCGGGGCTCTACCATGCGCTGCACGAGGCAAAATATGCAATCCCGGATCAGGTTGCCATTGTCGGATTCGGCGATGTGCACAATATTTCTTTTATGGATATACCCCTGACCACTATGGCGTATCCGAAACGTCAGGTAGGAACCGCGGCGGCGCAGCTGCTGTTTGAAAAAATAAACGGCACGCGGCCATTGAACGAAAACAAACAGATCCTGAAACGCCCTGAACTGATTATCCGCAATACCTGCGGCGCTGCAAAACAATCAACCCCAAACGGTGAACGATGAAAACAGGCATGATATTCGACATACAAAAGTTTGCACTGCACGACGGTCCCGGAATCCGCACGGCCGTATTTCTCAAAGGCTGTCCCCTGAAATGCGTCTGGTGCTGCAATCCGGAATCCCGATCCCCGGAACCGCAGCTGGGCTATGACGCCGGGGCGTGCCGGCAGTGCTTTAGCTGTACGCCGGTCTGTGAACCCGGCGCTCTGCGCCGGGACGGCGATCATCTAAAAGTCCGGCATGAACAGTGTACCGCCTGCGGAGCCTGTATCCGCGAGTGTCCGCAGGGCGCTCTGAACCTCTACGGATACCGCGCGCATGTGGACGACATTATGCACAGCGTGCTCAGGGACCGTGATTATTACAACAATTCCGGCGGCGGCATCACCCTTTCCGGCGGCGATCCGCTGTACCAGTTCGAGTTTACCCGGGAACTGCTCAATGCCGCCGGACGCGAGGGTCTGAACACCTGCCTGGAGACCGCCGGCTATGCGCCCCGGGACCAGATTGCCGCTCTCCTGCCGCTGGTGGATCATTTTTTATACGATTACAAACTCACAGATAACCATTTGCATGACAGGTACACCGGCGTCTCTAATCAAATCATACTGGAAAATCTAAGTTTTCTGGCTGCCAACAATGCCGATCTGGTGCTGCGCTGCATCATGGTGCCGGGCATCAATGACACCGATGATCATTTTCAGGCCATTGCGGATCTGTCGCAAACACACACATGCATTCGCAAGGTCGAAATTATGCCGTATCACGATTACGGCCGCAAAAAATATCATATGACCGGCAGCCATTATCCATTGGATGCGCAAAGCGTATCCAAAGCTAAAGCCCGCGAATGGGTCAATCAACTCCAGTCTCTGGGCTGTAAAAACGTAAACATCGGTTAAAACCCGAACAAACCATTGAACCGCCGTACGTTTCTGGACCGAACCGCAAAATATTGTCTTTTTTCAGCCGCTGCACCATTTGCTGTCAACAAAGCGAGGGCCTATACCATGTATGAAAATTCTCTAACCCCCAACGATAAAGTGAACCTGTATACACAATTTACCCGTACGTATCAATCCTTTTCCCGACATGATATCGAGCAGCGTGAAGCCGAATGTCTGAATATACAATGGAAAGCCATCGGTCTGCGATATACAGGATGACGATCTGTTTGCCGGGCGCATGACCTTTCCCGAGATCGGCTTTTCCCCTCAGCCCCCGGAAGGCAAATTCGGTTATTATATGCTGGACCATGCCCTGCAGGATCTGCTGAATGATCCGGAGCTGAGCGCGCAAAACCGGCGTACTCTAATGAATTTGATGCATTACTGGAAAACCGAAAACAGCATCGCTCAATGCAAAGCGGCTTATCCGGCGGACATGAAAACCATTCTGCCCAGCGACGACTATTTCGGTGAATCCGGGATCGCCTTTACCCTGTGGCGCATGTCCGGTTCGCAGCTCAATTACAGCAAACTGATCCGACTCGGTATTCCCGGATTAAAAGCGGAAATCGAGGAAAAGAAACAGAGCGCCCCGGCAAAATCCGTCAAACTCTACACCGCCATGCTCAAAGCCCTCGATGTTCTGGCCGATGTGTTTGTTTACTATGCGGACATGTGCGAAACGCAGCGGCGCAACAGCTCCAACCCAAAACGACAACAGCAGCTTTCAGACATGGGTACCGGTCTGCGCAATTTGTCGCAGCAAAAACCCGGGAATTTCCGCGAGGGACTGCAGATGATGTTCATGTACAATATCCTTTCCGGATCCCTGAACTACAGCCGGTTCGATCATGACCTGGGTGATTTATACGTCCAGGATATTGACAGCGGCGCCCGGACCCGGGAAGAGGCGCTCGAACTCTTGACCGGTCTCTGGCGCATGATGGTGGACCGCGGCTCGCGCTATGACCAGCGTATGATCATCGGCGGACGCGGACGTGAACATGAGAAAAAAGCCGACCGTCTGGCTCTGGCGGTCATGGAAACCTCGCGGCGCGTGCGCGATATCGTGCCGCAACTGGCGCTGCGCTTTTACGACGGACAAAATCCGCAGCTCTATCAGACCGCTCTGGACATTCTGGCCGAGGGCTATACCTATCCCATGCTTTACAATGACGATGTCAATATCCCGGCGGCCATGCAGGCGTTTGATATTCCCTATGAAGAAGCGGTACATGTCATCCAGTTCGGCTGCGGCGAGTATGTGCTGGACCATCGCAGTTTCGGCACCCCCAGCGCCGTGATCAACATGCTGCAGGCGCTGCTGGTGACCCTGCACAAAGGCATCGATCCCGTGACCGGACAACGCATGGGCCTGCCTGCTGAACGTTTGACAACATACAATGATTTTGCAGCGTTTGACGATCTGTACAATGCTTACAAAGAACAGATCGAATATCACGTCGATCAGCTGGCGCGGCATGAGGAGCTGGAATACGTTTATGCCGCCAAAGACGCTCCGTTTCTGTATTTTTCCATGCTGTTTGACGACTGTATTGAGCGTGGCAAACCCGTATTTGACGGCGGCATCCGCTATCTGGGCGGCACGCTGGAATCCTACGGCAACACCAATACATCGGATGCGCTGGTGGCACTGCGCGAGCTGGTGTATGATAGTAAATTATTTACCCTGGATCAGGTGCGCAACATGCTGCTGAAGAACTTTGAGGGCTATGAAAGAGAACGGCGTATGATGCTAAACTGCCCCAAATACGGCAATGACAACGACACGGCGGATGATATGCTGATGGATATAGACAATCACATCTGCAATTATACCCGGCAGCAGAAAAAAAACACCGGTCTGCATTCCTATCTGATCGTCATCATCAACAACGATGCCAATGTGGTGCTGGGACAAAACACCGCGGCTTCGCCGGACGGTCGCCGGAGCAAAGATTATCTCAACAACGGCAATACCCCCATGAGCGGCATGGACCAGAACGGGGTCACGGCATTTTTAAACTCGATTGTCAAAGCGCCCACAGACAACCACGCCGGTGCGGTGCAGAATATGAAATTCTCAAAGGACATGCTGACCACCTATCGGGATAAACTAAAAATCCTGTTGCAGACCTACTGGCAAAAGGGCGGCGCCCAGGCCATGCTCACTGTGATCTCGCGCGAGGATCTGGAAAACGCCATGCAGCATCCGGAAAACTATCAAAACCTGATCGTGCGGGTCGGCGGATTTGCCGAGCGCTTTGTCAATCTGCCGCCGGAGACCCAGCGCGAGATATTGGCCCGGACGCTTTATTAATTGTCCTATCACTGCCGATTGCAGATCAAAGACAGCGTTCGTTTTTCAGAAATACGTAAAATAACGGGCGTTTTTCAGAAATTGCGTGCATTTTTCAGAATAATCCATTATTTTGGGTAGAAAAACAGACCTGAATGAACTGGAAAATCAACCGAACTATGAACATCTCGGTAAGAACAACCTCTTTTCACGGCCGAATCCTTCCCGAATCGGGCACCATAGTGGGGTATGCCGCCATTATTGATCGCCTCGAGTTGCCGGTTCCGTTACCGCATACGATATTTCTGATCAGTGATAAGCACAGATCATATGTTCAAAACGGCTGGACTGTAAAGAGCTCACAATACAAGCCCCAAGAGTCCCTGCATAAACATCTGGTTTTTGCTCTAAAATATGAAGGGATAAATCTCCTTTTCTTTAAAAAATGTTTCAGTAAATTATCAGAACAAGAAGCACAGGAACTGGTGCAGACCGAATCAACCGGACAATACAGCCGGAAACTCTGGTTCCTTTATGAATGGTTAATGGACAAACAACTGCCCGTTACTGATGCTGATATCAATATCAAGTATGTACCCTTGGTGAATGAAAAGCAGCAATATGCACACAACGCGGGGATTCGTTCCAGTCGTCATCGCATTCTAAATAATCTGCCGGGAACCCGTAATTTTTGTCCGCTCGTCAATAAAACGGATAAACTGGAACATTATATCAATAAACATTTATCTGATCAACAAAGCAAAAACCTGAAAAACATACACAAGGATATCCTGCAGCGTACCTCTGCATTTTTAATGCTCAAAGACTCGAAGGCTTCTTTTACGATTGAAGGTGAAAGTCCCAAAAGCAGACGTGCGGCGCGCTGGGGAAGAGCGATTGGACAAGCCGGCAGCAAACCACTGAATCAGGAGGAACTGCTCAGACTGCAGCAGCTGGTGATTGAAGATTCGAGATTTGTCAACATGGGATTTCGCAAACAAGGCGGATTTGTGGGAGAGCATGACCGTTTAACAGGCGAACCATTACCGGACCACATTTCCGCAAAATGGCAGGACCTGGAGACATTAATCTCGGGACTTGTTGAAACCAGTAACGTATTGGAACAGACAGATTTCGACGCGGTTATTGCTGCGGCCATGGTGTCGTTCGGATTTGTCTTTATCCATCCGTTTGAGGACGGAAACGGGCGGCTGCATCGATACCTCATTCACCACATTCTGGCACGCAAAGGATTTACCAAACACGGCATCATTTTTCCGGTTTCTGCGTCTATTCTGGATCATATTGATCAATATCGGACTGTGCTGGAAACCTATTCACTGTCCCTGCTTGATTTTATAGATTGGGAAATAACACCGAATCATAACGTCAACGTTTTAAATGATACCATAGATTATTACCGCTATTTTGACGCAACCCCGCAAGCTGAATTTCTCTATGATTGTGTATATGATACCATAGAAAACATCATACCAAAAGAAATACAGTATCTGCAACAATACGACAAGTTCAAAAATCTTTTAAATGAAGAATTTGACATGCCCGACAAAACCATAGCATTATTGGTGCGTTTTCTGGAACAGAATAATGGCACTCTATCCAAACGGGCCCGGGAAAAAGAATTTTCTGCCTTGACTGCAGACGAAATACAAAAAATTAAAGAATGGTATAAAAATTCTTTTGATTAAATCACCTGGTTTTAACAAAAGAGCCGTCTATTTAATATATATTTGTGAATAAAATCTGACACGCAAAACAGGTACTCCCATGGCCCATCACAACCTCAAATCCGTGTATAGCGACCTGAGTAAACGTCTAAACCGCTTTCCACAGGGCGCACCGCCGTCGGAGCGGCTGTTCGATATTCTAAAAATCCTGTTCAGTGAAAAAGAAGCGGAACTTGTTTCTCTGCTTCCCATCAAACCATTCACCGTCAGCAAAGCGGCGCGTATCTGGAAAATGGACGAGGCCCGTGCGCAAACCGTACTCGACGAACTGGCCTCGCGCGCCATTCTCGTGGACATGCCTCAGAACGGTGAGACGCAGTACGTGCTGCCGCCGCCTATGGCCGGATTTTTCGAATTTTCCATGATGCGCGTGCGCGGCGACATTGATCAAAAAGTGCTCAGCGAACTGTTTTACGAGTACATGAACGTGGAAGAGGAGTTTATCAAAAACCTGTTCACCGACGGCGAAACCCAGCTGGGCCGCACATTTGTCAATGAACAGGCATTATCCGCAGAAAACGCACTGCATGTCCTGGATTACGAACGCGCCAGCGAGGTGATCAAGACCGCCAGTCATCGGGGGATCAGTCTCTGCTACTGCCGCCACAAAATGGAGCATATGGGACGCGATTGCTCCGCGGAAAAAGACATCTGCATGACGTTTAACAGCTCAGCTGACTCGCTGATTCGACACGGACACGCACGCGAGGTGGATGTGAGCGAGGGTCTGGATCTGCTGCAGAAAGCGCAGGATCAGAATCTGGTGCAGTTTGGTGAAAATGTCAGAAACAGCGTCAATTTTATCTGCAACTGCTGCGGCTGCTGCTGCGAAGCCATGATCGCCGCCCGCCGGTTTGCCATTTTGAATCCCGTGCATACAACCAATTTCCTGCCGGACATTGACAGCGACTCTTGTAATGGATGCGGCAAATGTGTCAACGTTTGTCCGGTGGAAGCTGTATCCCTGGTCTCGGCGAATGATCCGAAAAAGCCCAACCGTAAAAAAGCGCATCTGAATGTGGATATTTGTCTGGGCTGCGGTCTCTGTGTACGCGCCTGTCCGAATCAAAGCATTCAGCTGAAATCGCGTGAAACGCGGGTGATCACGCCCATGGACGGCGCCCACCGGGTGGTGGTCATGGCCATTGAACGCGGCAAACTGCAGAATCTGATTTTCGACAATCAGGTACTAAAAAGCCACCGCGCCCTGGCAGCGGTGTTTGGCGTGATTCTGAAACTGCCGCCCGTGAAACAGGTCCTGGCCAGCCAGCAGGTCAAGTCCAGATATCTGGAAGCGTTGATAAGTCATTACAATTGACTATTACCTAAATTGAGCGGTTTTTAAAAAAATAAAAAACCTTTTGGGTTTATAATAGTTTGTTATTATTTTAGTTGTGTAACCAATAAAAAGAATAACAACAAAACCCAAAAGGTAGCCATAATATGCAGAAAAAAACCGATACAACGCAACCTAAAATATCAAAAATTGAGATCACAAAAGATAAAATTAGCGGTCGTGGTGGTCTGTTGTTTTTTCTTAGATATATTGACCAAATTCGATTCTATTCTCTATTTGAAAACGTTTTTAGCTTTTTAAAAGGCTCTTCTAAAGGACTGGGATACCGTCAGTTTGTCAAACAGCTTTTTGCGTGGTTTATTGATGGTACGGATATGTCAATCTGTTCTTTTGATCGTCGAAAAAACGATGAAGCCTATGCTGCAGTGCTCGAAAATCGCCCGGAACAAATGGCAACATCCCATCAAATCAAAAGGATGTTTCGCAAGTTCAGTTTTGTTGGGCAAATGATATTTCGGTCTCTTTTGTTGGAGATGTTTATTTGGCGACTTATTATTGAACAACCCAAAGAAGTTATTCTTTTTGGTGACAGCGTAGTTTTCGACAATGACGGCGCTAAAAAGCGTGAAGGCTCAAATGTGACCTATAAAAATAAAAAAGGATTCCAGCCTATGCAAATTAGTTGGGGGCCTTATGTTGTTGATGCGCTGTTCCGAGCCGGAGATGTTCATTGTAATCATGGCAGCGACTTTATAAAGTCAGTGGGGCGTCTGGTCAAAGCTATTCGACGTCGCTATAAAGATGTTCCAATCATTCTGCTAACAGACAGTGGTTTTATGGATGACCAGAACTTTCGGTTCTTTGAACAACGCCTTGGTATTCATTATGTTTGTGCCGGGAAAATATATAACGATATTAAACAATATGTTAACAATCTTAGTTATGATGCTTTTCGTTCTTATAGACAGACATGGACTTTTGTCGAATTTGCTAATCGCCTCAAATCATGGAAGACATTTCGCCGTTGTATTTTTACCTCGCAGAAAGCTGAGGAAAATGGTCAACTCTTATTTGATTTTGCACAACCGGATTCAGTAATCTATACCAATATAGGCCGAAACAGTGAGCTGGATGAAAAACTAATCAATGCTGGTAGTGGCAATTATCTCAAGGCCGAAAAGATTATCGAGTTAAACCACAGTCGAGGTAGAGCTGAATTAGTACACCGATCACAGAAAGAATTTGCTGGAAGAGAACAGTTACCATTTAAGCGTTTCGGTATGAATAGAGTTTTTTACTATTTGATGATCATTAGCCATTTTCTTTTTGAAGCATATAAAAGGGACATCCCCTGTGAAGCAGTGCCAGTTACCGCTTACCCCAATACCTTTCGTCGGATCATGATTGATTTTGCAGCCAAAATTGTGACAACAGGCGGAAAAATTATACTAAGGGTAACACAGACAGTCTATGATTCCCTGAAGATTTTAAAATTATGGTCATTCATTGAGGAGTATGAACCCGCATTTGTGACGTAAAACATAATAAAAATTAATCGTATTAAAGAGCTAAACAATGGGAGAAGTATGCCGTTACACTGATAATTCTCTGACTTTAATGAAAAATCAGTTCAAAAAGCAAGGTTGATTGCGTAATAAGAAGTTATTTCAGATGAAAACAAATAGAAAAAGACGGCACCGGCAACATTTTGCGCCGGTTTTATTTGGTGCCCTTATAAATCGATCAATTTAGGTATTAATAATTTTTGCAATCTCATGAATAAAACATTGTTTTACCTTGTTAAATTAGTCAAGGATGTTGCTTTTCTTTCAAAGACCCCAAACACAAAAAGAAAGGAAAGAATATGAATATCATCTATTTTCTGATTATTGGACTGATTGCAGGTTGGCTTGCAGGACTTATTCTTAAAGGTAAAGGATTTGGTCTGGTTGTAAATTTGATAATAGGCTGTATCGGTGCAGTGTTGGGTGGTTATTTATTCGCATTGCTTAATATTACCGGAGGATTGATTGTGCAAATTATTGCCGCGGTCGTTGGCGCAATCATATTGTTATGGGTAATTAGCTTTTTTAATAAAAAGAAAAAGTAATTTCAGTGTTTGGGGTCTTGAAAGAGACAATCGATTCTGATCAATTCTGAAAAGCATGCTTTAATACAATGCAACCACCCGCGCCCCCTGATAATAATGTTCCAGAATGCGTTCCGCGGTTTTCCCCGCGTGCGCCATACAGGCGGCGCCGATCTGGCACATGCCCACACCGTGTCCCCAGCCGGCGCCTTTGAATGTAAACGCCTCATACACCTCATTCTCAGACCCCACCGGTTCGATGACAAAACAGGCGCTGTACAGGGTTTTCGGAGACAGGGCCTTGCGAATGTTCAATTCTCGCTTGATGCTGAACGTCCGGCTGGTACCGATCACTTCAAGCTCAATGATGCGCCCTGAAACTCCGCGTGTCAGGGGAATCAGGTCCACCAGTGTCCCGAGTTTTTTTTCGGTATATTTTTCGATACTCTGTTCCAGTTCCTGACGTGTAAAGGTTTCCGACCAGCGGAAAAACTTTTTCGCATAGTGCGCGAATTCCGGATTACCCGCCTTTACGATATTACAGAACACGTTCGGCTCCGAATCGAGCCAGCGTTCCAGGTCTTGTTCCCGGCTCAAGTCCATGGCTGATGCCATGGCGCGCGGATGTTCCACATCAAACACCCCGGACAAGTACGATTTGGCATCGCCGCGCCAGACATTATCCGCATTTTCGGTATGTCCGCCGCACATGGCGTGATAGGGCGTATTGCACAACTCGTCACCGACCTGCAGCACCTGCCCGCGCGTTTCGCGCACGGCGCGCCGGATTTTCTCATTGTTGTTTTTGCCGACATACGACTGACAGTGAACGTCATCACAGACATCAAACGGATGTGATTTGTGCACACGCGTATAGTTGTGCAGAAAATAGGTGCGGGCGGCAATGGCCTGAGCCTTTAAAGCTTCCAGCGGAAACGATGCCGGCATTTCACCGGGCAGCACACCCTTTAGGTACAGAGACAGCGGAAGGACATTGATAACGACCAATCCGCCGTTTTCGCCTGTCTGAATCTCAAGATCCCCCTCATACACCCGGGTTTCCCGCCGGGACCAGTGATATCCGCGTCCCACCGGAACATTCGATATCGTTATGGGACCGCCGGCCAGGCGTACTTTACCCGCCACTTTAAACTTTTTATCGTCGGCCACGATCTGATAAACAGTATTCACCCCGTAATCAGCTACCACCCGTGCTTTGGCAGCGCCCAGTTCATTAATATATTTTTCTGCGCCGGATTTGCTTTTCCAGGAGCGCTGATCGTAGAGAACATATTTGAGGTTTCCTTTTATGACTCGGTGACCCACCTGCAATTCACCGCCGGTCTCTTTGATCCGTGCTTGAATTCCGTAGCGCGACAGCTGACGTTTCATGCGCTCCGCGTCCTGCCGATTCGGATATTCCGCATATTGAACCTGATATTCAACAGCAATCTTTTCAGAATTTTCGACAATCAGTGTATACGTTTCCCCGCCGGGCAGCATGCCTTTCTTATGTCCATTCGCAAAGACCGTGATCGCACGTTCGCAAGAAAACACCAGCGAATCCGTGCCTTCGATCAAACCCACCCGGATGACCGGACTCTGAATATAGGGCGCCGGCCGATAAGCCACGGGGGCACAGGAGATGAGCCATCCCAGTCCCACCAGCGCGGGGATCAGTTTTTTAAATTTAAACTCGTGAGAAAAAATAGACATGCAGCCATATCCGGTTAATTGCGGTCCAGACCAAACTCTTTGAGAAAGACATCCTTTTTCCGCCATTTTTCCCGGACACTCACCCAGCATTCCAGAAAAACAGGACGTTCCAGAAACTCTTCAATGGATTTGCGCGCGCGTTTCCCCATTTCGCGGATCGCTTTGCCGTTTTTTCCGATAATTATTTTTTTCTGCGACTGCCGCTCCACAACGATACGGGCTTTGATATAATCTTTGCGATCAGACTGTTCGCGGAATTCGTCGATCACCACCGCGGTCGAAAACGGCACCTCGTCCCGATAATACTGAAAAACCTGTTCGCGGATCAATTCGCTGACGAAAAAGCGTTCCGGGTGTTCGGAAATCATATCATCGGGATAAAAGGGCGGCGAATACGGCAGGTATTGCCGAACCGCTTCCTTGATATCATCCACATTATCCCCGTTCAAAGCAGATATGGGTATGATCTGCTCAAACAGATTCATACTCTGATACTGTTCCATAAGCGGCAGCATACGGTTCTTGTCATGCAGCAAATCCGCTTTGTTGATGACCAGAATACAGGGTTTGTTAATATTTTTAAATAGTTCTGCCGTTTCGGCATCGCGTTTGGATATTTTGTCCCCGGCTTGTACCAGAAACAGCACCACATCCGCGTCCTGGACAGCCCCGCGCGCCGCTTTCATCATCATTTCCTGCATCCGGTATTTGGGATCGATCAGTCCCGGCGTATCGAGAAAGATAATCTGAAGATTTTCTTCATTGTAAATACCGAGAATGCGGTGACGCGTGGTTTGCGGTTTGGCTGTGGTAATAGAAAGCGGGAATTTCAGAATGCGGTTGACCAGCGTCGACTTGCCCACATTCGGCCGTCCGATCACAGCGACATATCCGGCTCGATACTGACTCAATGGTTGATGTCCCGCAGTGAAATATCATACAATTTATCATCAAACAGCTTTTTACCCATTTCTTCAGAATCTGTAAATTTCAGATTATGGGACTGACAGCCGTTTCGGGTGCAGACTTCAATCACACCGCCATGCGGCAGATAAATCGCAAACATGGGCGCGCCGCATTTTGAGCAAGTCTCTTTCTCATGTACCAGAGAAATTTTGCAAACCGGACAGTAAAGATCAGCACATTCCCCCTCTTTGATCTCGATTTCCGGTAAATTCTTATAGCTGCCGTAAATCGGATCCAAATAAATCAAACCTTCCTTGTCGCCGGTTTTGGCGTAAACGGTGACCGAAGGATAACCATTGATCAAATGCTCCGTATCCATCAGATTACAGCCCTTGGGGCAAGTAGCATGTTTGACACGTATCGCTTTGGAAGGCACCTCAATCTCTACAGTTTCTTTTTTCTTTTCTTGATTCTTCATTCCTTGTCCTCCTAATATGCTTTGGCAACCAGCACTCGCTGCTCAGAGGGTTGACCGCAGACAATACAGTTTCCTGTTTCCTTTTCACCGTCCATCGGGACACAACGGATTGTGGCTTTGCTTTTATTCTGGAAATCCGTTTCGCAGTCCGGACTGCCGCACCAATGCACCCAGAAAAATCCACCGGGTTCCTCTATTCTTTCCTGAAACCGCGTATAATCATCCTCAGTGAACGTATTGGCGTCACGGAATTCAAGAGCCCTGGTATAAAGATTTTTTTGAATCTCTTCCAGTAACTCTTCAATACGCTCCAAAACATGATCCTGCGGAACCATCATCTTTTCACCCGTATCCCGCCGCACCAGCACCACCTGGTTCTGCTCCAGGTCTTTGGGGCCGATTTCAACCCGGATGGGAATACCTTTTTTCTCCCACTCGTTAAATTTATATCCCGGTCGGTATTGATCGCGATCATCAACGTAAAACGGAACACGGCCTTTCCAGGCATCTGTCATCGTTTGAACCGCAGACCGCAGGTTCTGTTCCTGTTCTTCATCCCGCCAGATCGGTATGACCACCACCTGAGTGGCAGCCAGTTTGGGCGGCAGCACCAGCCCGTTGTCATCGCTGTGCATCATGATCAGGGCGCCGATCAGCCGCGTCGAGACTCCCCAGCTGGTGGCATAAACATACTGCAGTTCGCTGTTCTCATCCTGAAAGGTCACATCAAAGGCTTTGGCAAAATTTTGTCCCAGATAATGCGATGTGCCGGCCTGCAAAGCACGCTTGTCCTGCATCATGGCTTCGATACAATACGTGTCCAGGGCTCCGGCAAAACGTTCCGCAGGGGTTTTCAGACCGACAAACACGGGAGCCGCCAAACAGTCATTGGCAAACCGGCGATATACGTCCAGCATGCGTTCGGTTTCTTCAATGGCTTCCTGCTCCGTGGCGTGCGCGGTGTGGCCTTCCTGCCACAGAAACTCGGTCGTACGCAGGAACAACCGGGTTCGCATTTCCCAGCGCACCACATTGGCCCACTGGTTGATCAGGATCGGAAGATCCCGATACGACTGTACCCATTTGCTATACGTAGACCAGATAATGGTCTCGGAGGTCGGACGCACCACATACGGTTCCTCCAGTTCTTTGCCGCCGCCGTGGGTAACCACGGCACATTCCGGTGCAAATCCCTTTACGTGTTCCGCTTCTTTTTTCAAAAAGCTTTCCGGAATAAACATGGGGAAATAAGCATTCTGATGTCCGGTTTCCTTGAACATCCGGTCCAGATGTTCCTTCATTTTTTCCCAAATGGCATATCCATGCGGTTTGATCACCATACATCCCTTGACCGCGGAATGCTCTGCCAGTTCAGCAGCTGCAATTACATCCAGATACCAGCGTGAATAATCGACTGATCGTTTTGTTATACCTTTAGCCATGGACCTTTCCCTGTATTGTCATTTCCTGTTCGTATTTTCACATGCATCTATGCAAAACCCGCTCTGAATGTAGCACAGGGCGGGATTCTGGATACCTTCCAGACAGTAGAGCGCACGCTTGAGGTGTTTTTGACCCTGCTCCATTTTAATAATATCAATCAAAGCACCGTGCGGACAGCGTATGCAACGCTCCGGTTGCTCTTTGAACCGGGTTGCTGATTGTTTGGCGACCAGTGCCCGGGAATTGTTCCAGGTTTGGGCGCCCGACCGGGTTTCCACATGAATGCCCCAGAGTTTGGGAAACAACAGCCGTCCATGATCAATACTCAGTCGACCCCGCGCCTCAAATTCGTCTCCGGCTGCCAGACGAAACCGGTCCTGCTGGGATGGAGAAATATAAGCATAAAATGGTTCATCAAACCGGGTTGTATCCATAAAACCGTACTGAAAAACAGTCAGATACCCGGAAAGACGAAAATGCCGCTGGTTTCCGTATTCTTTGATATAAAAGCGCGGTTTAATCGAGCTGACCCGGCACCACAACTCTATATCCCGGCTGCGGTTTTCTTCGATCCAGTCGTCAAAATCCTGCAATTCCTGTTTAAAGGATTCAAATTCAGCCAGACTGATTAAAAGCCGGGGCTGATAATGCACTTTCTCGTCCTGATAATGCATGCAGCCTTTACACAGCCGCCCGACATACTTGAATTTTCTCGGACATTTTCCGCGCTTGACCTGGCAGTGCCAGCGGAACATCAGACAGCCCTGCGGATAGCAGTGCTTTTCATGCATCACATGATAAACCGAAACCCGGTTTTGAAATTTTTCGTGTCCCTTGTAGCTGCAGGAAAACACATCCGTGCGTTTATAGGGATTTTGCATAGTACAACCTAAAAAATAAAGATAATATAATTAGAGCAGGATTGAATAGCAAGCGGTTTATTAAGGGAGCAGAGTTCAGCTCACACCTTCGGCCTCAAGGCCCAGAGCTTTCGGGATATTAACTGCTGTTCGATTGGGAACATCACGTCCCTCCAGCTCTACATTCAATTCCCTGAGTTTACGAAACGCTTCAATATCCTCCTGATCCACAAAAATAAACGGAGTGACCTGGTTTTTTCCAGGTTTGAAATGCATACCCCCTACGTTGACCCGGGATATATCCAATCCCTTTTTCACCAAATACAGCACGCTCTTGGGAGAATCCACCAGCAATAATATACGTTCCTCTTTATATTCATCACTTTTCAAAGCCTTTAACGTATCATTTAGGGTTAATACCGACGCTTTGAGTTCTTCGGGAACGGCTGACATATAAATGGTACGCTGCCATTCGACGGTCGCCACTTCATCACTTGCCAACAGAATGCGGTCCAGATGCAGCACTCCGGCCCATCCCACCACAACCTGTCCGTGAATCAAACGATCATCAATTCTTACCAACACTAAAGACATGAAGACTCTCCTTTTGCAAAATTTCATAATCCTGACTTTAACATATCAACTCCGGTCTGACCCCGTTTGCGGATTTCAGCAGTCAATTCATCCAGTTCCATTGTCTTGCGCTTTGTCAAAAAAGCCAAAACCATTGATAGATTTACACCGCTCAATACCCGGACTCTATCATTCTCGGCAGCGATGGAAGCGGCCACATTCCAGGAGCTCCCGCCTTTCAGGCATGCCATGATTACAATGCCTTTTTTTTCTGTCAGAGGCGCGTTGACCAGGGCCAATAAACGGTCACGGATATCAGCCGCAGACATATCACTGACGGAAAGGCTGTACAATTCAACGCATTCCCCGACAATAGAATTAACCGCATCGATAAAGGCTTCGCCGATATGCCCGTGCGCTATGATAATTCCTCTGATCATTCCTCATCCTCTATCGGCAACTCTACATCTGACTTTTGTTTCTTCCGCAACCGGTTGATCAATTCCTGCTGAAATTCTGCAGCCTGATGCACACCGATTTGTTTCAGTTTATGATCCAGGGCAATGGCTTCCGCAACAATGCGGATATTTTTACCTTCCACAATTGGAATTTCCACAAGCGGCAGTTCTACTCCCATGATCCTGGTCACTTTTTCATCCAGTCCCAGACGCTCGTATTTTTTTGTTTTGGAAAACTTTTCCAGTTGTACCACTACATGAATATCCTTGTTGCCCCGAATTCCCCGGACTCCAAACATCTTGAAGACATCTATGATTCCCAGTCCTCGGATTTCCATGTGATAGCGGTTATTTTGACGTGAGGCGCCCTGCAATTGATTCAAACGGTTGCGCGTAATTTCAACCACATCATCCGCCACCAGCTGATGCCCGCGTTCCACCAAATCAAGACAGAGTTCGCTCTTGCCGATACCCGGCGCCCCCACAAATAACACCCCCACGCTGAAAATATCAACCAGGGTCCCATGCATAACCACATGCGGCGCAAATTTGCCTTCCAGGTATTCGCTGATATGCCGGTGAGCTTCCGTTGTATTCATGGGTGTATTGAAAACGGTAATCCCGTTTTTATTGGCAACATCCATAAATTCTTTGGGAAGCTTGTTATTGTTGGTGACCAGCACACAAGGCAGATCAAATCCCAGAACGGTGGATATCATACTAAAGCGCTTCTGGCCATGCAGGGTATTTAAAAACCCGACCTCGGTATTCCCCATAATCTGTATACGCCAGTACGTAAACACTTCAACAAAACCACCCAGAGCAAGACCGGGCCGGTTGATTTCTTTTTCCCGGATTTTGCGTTCAAAGCTATAGCCGTCGTTCAGAATTTCAAGCGACAAGCTATCCTTCATATCATTATAAAAAGTCTTTACTTTGATAAAGGATAAAACTTTGGGTTCCGGTAAATTCGTGAATTCCTTGAATACTTTGGTTGTTAATCCCATAAAAAGGTGGTTAGGGGACGTTTCCATCCCCTAACTCTAAGAATTATTCCTCTTCTATAATATTTTCAGTGATGCGTTCCTTATCGAAATGCCGGATTTTCTCTTTATATTTTCTAATTTGCCGCTCCAGCTTTTCAACCGCAAGGGTGATGGATTTGTACATATCATCGCTTTTTTCAATTGCTTTCAGGGTTTGCCCGTAAACAATAACAATAATCTCGGCAATCTGTTCCTGTTTCACATAGTCCAGAATAATTTCAACGTCCATTATTCCGTCGTAATATTTCTTTAGCCGCCTGACTTGCTCAGTTGCGAATTCTTTCAGTCGTTGTGATGTCTTAAAGTGTCTCGCGGTGAATTCAACTCTCATCAGGAGCCTCCTTTCAGAATAGTAAAGATAAACTTCAAAATGCAAAAAGACAATGTTTTTTTAAAATTATACCTCCTCATTTAGATTCACGATCTCTTTGATGATATTTTTTATAAATCCGTTTCAAATGATCTGCAGACATGTGGGTGTAAATCTGAGTGGTGCTCAAATTTTCATGTCCGAGCATTTCCTTAACAGACATCAAATCTGCGCCTTCATTTAGGAGATGAGTCGCAAAACTATGGCGCAATGCATGCGGATGGGCTTTTTTATCATCCGCCACACGGGACACATATTTGCGCACCAGACCTGCTACCTGAAATCGGGTCAGCGGTTTGAGTTGGGCATCAACAAACAGTCGGTCTTTCGGGGATAACGCCCGCTTGTACAATGAAACAAGCCGATCCAAATAATAATCAAGGTGTGTCATCAACTCTTTTCCGGTCTGCACCAGTCGTTCCTTACGGCCCTTGCCAACCACACGGATAACACCCTCCTTGCAAAGAACGTTTCTATATTCCAGCCCGGCCACTTCACTGACTCGTAATCCCGTGGCGTAAAACAGTTCCAGGATAACAAAATCGCGCAATCCTTCAAATGTACCGGCATCCGGCTGCTGCAGCACATGCCGCACTTCTTCCTTTGTCAAAAAATCCGGCAGCCGCTTTTCCAGTTTTGGCGTTGCAATACCCAGGGTGGGATTGTGTTTCAGCACTCCCTGCCTCACCAGGTAACGGCAAAACGTGCGCAAAGCCGCCAGTTTGCGCGCCGCACTCGTTTTGCTGTAATCATGCCGGTACAAATACGACAAATAACCGCGAATCATGGTTTTCTGCAACGCCTCAACAGTTATTTCCCGGCCTTGATTTGAATCGTTCAAATAGATCAAAAACAGTTCTATATCTGTTTTGTAAGCAGCCAGGGTATTATCACTGGCGTTGCGTTCAACACGCAGATAATTATAAAATGAATGTAAACAGTCGTTAAAAGTCACCAGTCTATACTCGTTGGAATTCCATACTCTCCTTAACAGTCGATTTGCATTTGGGACAACTCATTTTGATTCCAGCGCTATCCTCGCTTTCCACAAGATATCTGTGCCCGCAGTACATACATGCCATATTCACAGGCTTTAGCCAGGAGGCAAATTTGCAAGCGGGATAACGATCGCATCCGTAAAATAACTGTCCCCACTTTGTGCGACGTTCAACAATAGTTCCGGCACACGATTCATTGGGACAGCGAACACCAATCGAAAACGACTCGGTGTGAGTGCAATCCGGAAAATTTATACATGCAAAAAACCGGCCATACTTTCCATGACGTTCTACCAGTTCTCCACCGCACGCTGGACATATTTTAATGCTATGCTTCCCGCCTGTCTCATGATAACCACATGTGGAGGGATAGTGTTCGCAACGCGCCCGTCCCTTTGCATCCCGGACTATTTTTCCGCTGCACACAGGACAAACAAGTGCGGACGAAAAGTCTTGAATCAATTTATCAAGATCCTGCGCAACATTTTCCGGTGTTTTTTTTCCCAAACGGGCTTTCCGCCACTGCTTTTTGGTTAGCCGGATAAACTCGGTATTGAACAGACCGGGATATTTATTTTTGATATCGTCGATCAATTGCTCCGTACGGGATGTTAAAGCAATATCATCTCCTTGTATAGTTAACAATTCCCATTGACAAAGTGATTCCCACAAACGATCAACTTCATCCGCATCAACAAGACGCGAATGATTCAAAATATCAAGAAAAACTTCCAACCGGCTTTTTGAATGCGAATCAGGAGTTTGACGAACCAGAGCGAAATCCAGACACTGCACATTTTGCTCCGGATAAAACTCAAACAGGGTGTTTGTATGCGCAGATCCGGGGGTGTTTAACAACTGATAAAACCCGCGCGCAAGCTCCCGGTGAGTATGGGCCACAAGCCGATGATCCCTGGTATTTGTATATGAAAACACATAGTCAAAAAACTGTCTTTTGCTATCACCCATTTGTGAGGCCACACAGCGGGTCCAGATCAAATCATACAGAACATACTGATCCGGATTGAGGTGTTTTTTAATCTGTCTGGGCGTATACCGCGGGTTCACCGGGATTACGGCTGTCAGCCCGTCCTCACCTTTAAATCTCGGAGATTTGGGAACATACTCAACTCCATAGTGGTTGAGAATAAACTCCCGCACATCCAAAAGCGCTTTTTCGTTCATCCGGGTTGAATCCGTTAAATAAAATGTGATCAAGCCCTGCGGATTTCCGCATCCGATATCAATGCCTTCATATAATTGCCGGATTATTTCAAGCGCTTGATCCGGGGTATACTTTAATGCCGCCGCCGCTTTAAGCAGCGCCAGAGTATTGAACGGCGGCTCGGGTGCCACAGTGGATTCATGTTTCAGAACCTGCTCAAACCGTATTGTTTTGTTTTTCAAATCATAAATATAAGCTTTTGCCGTTTCTTTGTTGTCAAAACACAGCGGTTCGCCGGTCTGGGATTCAAGTCTGGCTGTCAACGGCTTTTCGCAGTCGTGCAATTGCAGCTGCACAATCCATTTTTGATTGCGTGGAATAAAATCTACGGCATATCGGCTGTCACGTAAAAAATCCAGTCCGATCATTGCTTCCAGAAAAACCGGAAGCTCAGGGGTCTCTGTGTCGCCGTTCTTTGCAAACATTTTATCCGACAATGACTGTAAAAATCGTTCTTTTTCCCGCTGGACCTTGAACAGCTGGTAGTTTACAGGATACTTTTGTTCAAACGCATGTTTCACCGCTTTTTTGGTGATTTTCTGAAGCGGCAGCCTGTTTACCCGTATCCCTCTTTCCTCCAGGGCCAGTTTCCACAATGCCGCCAACGCGTCCCCTTGCGTATCCGGATCAAATGCCAAATAGACCGATCCGGCTGTATCCGGCTGCCAATCCCGTACTGTCTCGTCTATTTTCTGCTTAAAACCAAACTCGCCGATCCCTGTCCGCGGAACAGGTTCGGCGAGTATTATTGTTGCATCTTTAAAAAATTTGCCGAGTGTATCTCTTTTTTGAAGAGATTCCACCACCAAAAGTCTATTGTTCATAACCTCACGGTTTTTTAATGCGGATTTTGATTAGATATAAACTGGAAAAAACCTGAAGACGCATTATCTTCATACTCAAGCACAACGGCTGTGACCAGTTCTTTCATATCTTCCACGTCGAGATGAGTGGTGTGAAGACGCACAGCCTGATCAATAATTCTTTCCATCATCGAGTCTGTTAAAACATCAAGTTCCCGAAGACGAAAAAGATATCCAAACGCATTCGGAGAAATGGCTTCCTGTTCATCTTCGTTCAATGAACGCCACATAGGACGCGGCAATGATTTGCCGGGTTTATCAATTAAATTCTGAGCGGTATCCTCATTTCCCAATAACCAGGACATAGCCAGGGATATCTCATCATCAGAAAACCCTTGTTCTTCGAGAAAGTCGATGACATGTTGTACCGGTATCTCTCCAGCAAAACTTTCCTGTAATTCCTTGAGCACCATTTCCAGTACATCGAACAGTTTTTTATCCATTAATAAAGACTCCGTATCATTGGATTTTTAGTTTTATACCTCAAACGTCAATATAAGAGAATTTCACCAAAACGCAAGTCATTGTTCTCTTATCATTGCCACTATTCATAGCAACAATTAATAGTTATGAATTATGCCACTTTACCACAACAATTTTTATATTTCTTACCACTGCCGCACGGACAGGGATCATTTCTGCCGACATTGGTGTTTTTAACCACCGTTTTCACAGACGGACGCGAACGGCCGGGCTGAGGTTGATTTTGCTGCCGCTTTTGCATGTTTTTAAACATTTCAACCCGCGAATGCGAAGTTTTAAAATTCTGCGGTTCAATACGTTTCAAATTCGTATCTTCCATTTCACCGCCGATATCAAAGGCCCGGAAAAGGGAATTGACCGTTTCGCGGTTGGTGGTTTCCAGTGTATTTTCAAACATTTTAAAAGCTTCGCGTTTGTACTCAATCAGCGGGTCTTTTTGTGCATACCCGCGCAATCCAATACCTTCCCGAAGTTCATCCACACCGCTCAAATGCTGACGCCAGTTCCTGTCTATTTTATCCAGAATATGCAGTCGTTCAAAACGGATGGCGGTCTGTTTTCCGATTTCCTGAACGCGCTTGAAATAAACATTCTTTGACCATTCGCTCAGTTCGTCCATCGCTGCATTGGGATCAAGCGTTTCATCACCCTCAATCGACAGGCGCGGTGTTTGTCGAAAAATCAAGCGGCTCTCATTTTCCAGGCGTCGCACCTGATCGACAGTCAGGGTTTCGGAATTGCCGAGAACATTACGAATCATATTGTAAATCGTATCATCGATCATGCTGATCACGGAATCAAATACGATTTCACCACTCAATCGTTCCTGGTAAAAACGGTCGACACGGTCCGAGAACATGGTATAGAAACTGTTTCCCCAGGCGATCAGATCGGATTTGAACGACGCAATTGCGGCCGGATCACGCTGTTCCGGTACCGCGAGTTCCGGATAACTGGAAAACATTCGTTGCATGGCATTGCGCAAAGCCGGTTGTGCGTCCGTGGCTGATTGATGCTGACTCAGGATATCGTCTGTTTTACTGACAATGGCCGCTTCCAGTATTTCAAGGTTGTCTGCCCGGGAGAGCATAAAATCATCATAGGCATCGATCTGCTGATCGAGAAAAGAGGAAAAGGCCCGTCTCGCCTGCTGGTTGATCTGAGCACGCATCATCTGCTTTGATTCTGGATCAACCTGAAAATCCGTCAAAAAGAATTGCTTTAACCGGTCATTCAGCTGCGGTGACAGGTCTGTCAATTCTTCATGGTCTGCCAAAACAAAATGAACCGCCGCATCAATGAAACGAACAGGGGTAAACTGGCCGAATATCCGATGCCGTATGGTCAAATCATCGCGTTGGTTAATCTGCTGTTCCGTCAGCCAGTTCCACAGCAGCTCGCGCAACCGGGGTCTGGCAATATTGTGAATTTCATTGCGCGGGATATCCGGCTGCCCGTCAAACAAGAGTTCCCATTCCTTATAAAACCCGTCAACATTCCAGTTGATTTTAGGCTCGCTCTCCGGCATAAAGCTGTCCATCAACCCCATGATATAAACCTTGAGCGTTGTATCAAAGTCAATATGCCGCATCATAATCCGGTCGATAACCTGTTTTTGCCCGGATATCATCTGGCCGTATTGCTCAACAGCCCAATCAGCCAGCCGTTTGATGACCTCATCGGCATCTGCGCCAACCAGACCCTGTGGATTGTCTAACCAGACCGGTGTCGTTTTGAAAATCCGGGAGATTTCAAAACCAATACCTTCAAAATTCCACTTGTTTGTATCCCGTGATCCTCCGTCATGCAATTTTATTTTCAAATGCACCAGGTTTCGTATAATAGTGCCGATGCTGGAATAACCAAAGATACGATGACGTTCCTGCAAAAGGCCGTAATGGCGTTCGCGGTAGGTCTGCAGTTCCACCCATTCGGAGAGTTTATCCCGGATTTCATCCATATCCATCGAAGCAGCCTCATCGGCCGTAAGGTCCAGCTCCACACCGAAATATTGATACAGATTTTCCAGCAGTTCTTTTAGTTTCCAGGTGGACCGATCCTGCTCATCACCGATAAAGCGTTTGATTTTGGATTCCACCAGATCCCGAGGTTGAGCAATACCCAAAAGATTCTGACGTTGTTTGTAAATAATTTTACGCTGCTCATTGAGCACGTCATCATACTCGAGCAGATGCTTACGGATTTCAAAGTTGCGTTCTTCAACTTTTTTCTGAGCGCGTTCAATGGATTTTGTGATGAGCGGGTGTTCAATGCGCTCGCCCTCTTCCATAGAGCCCATACGACTCATGATATTGGTAATGCGGTCGGATCCGAAAAGCCGCATCAGATCATCTTCGAGCGACAGGTAGAACCTCGAAGAACCGGGGTCCCCTTGTCGCCCCGCACGGCCACGCAACTGACGGTCAATGCGACGGGCTTCGTGTTTTTCCGAGCCCAAAATCGCGAGCCCTCCCTTTTCCCGCACACCGGGCGCCAGTTTGATATCGGTTCCACGTCCGGCCATATTGGTGGCGATGGTAATGGTACCGGGCAGTCCGGCTTTTCTGACAATTTCCGCTTCCTTTTTATGAAACTTTGCGTTCAACACCGTATGGAACTTGCCGGTTTCCAGCTGTTTTTCTACATTGTCCTTTTTCAACCAATTGGCAACCGGCACGTCGCGCGCCGTCAGCATATCGCTCAGCATTTGTGAGACCTCAACGGAAATCGTTCCAATGAGCACCGGACGTCCCTGTTCATGCAGCTCCAGAGCCTCATCAATCAATGCATTGTATTTTTCCCGACGCGTACGGTAAATCACATCGTCATAATCATCCCGCACCACAGGTTTATGAGTGGGAGCCACAATGACGTCCAGCGTATAGGTGCTCCAGAACTCGGTGGCTTCGGTTTCAGCCGTACCGGTCATACCGGAGAGCTTGTTGTAAATTCGAAAGAAATTCTGCAGGGTAATGGTCGCCAGAGTCTGGGTTTCCGCCTGCACCTGTACATTTTCTTTCGCTTCCAGCGCTTCGTGCAGTCCTTCACTGAACCGGCGTCCGGGCATCAATCGTCCGGTAAACTGATCCACAATCATCACGGCTTTTTGTCCCTGACCGCCGCCGTGCCTGCGGGCTTCATGTTCATCCGGTGTCTTGACCACATAATCCACATCTCGCTGATACAGAGTATAGGCGCGCAGCAGCTGACTGATGTTTTGAACACGCTCTTCCACCTGGGTGTATTCACTCCACAATTCATCCCGGCGTTGTTCAAGATTCTTACGCGGCAGTTCGTTAAAACTCAGATTATACCAATATTCAATCTCTTCCGGCGTAATATTGGCATTGGGCGCGTGTATTCGTCCGAGAAGATTGGACAATTCCTGATTGTTCAGCTGAATGCCATCACGGCGCAATTGTTCGGATTCCTTGGGGACCAACCCCATCAATTCGGACTGGGTTTTCACTTTTTTTTGACTCAATTGCAGAATATCATTTCGGAATTTTTTTAAATTTTCCCAATATTCAAAATACGGCAATCCGTCTACAAGATGATGTCGGGCATGTGATTTGACACGGATGGGATAGCCCTCCGGGGCCATGTCACAAACCGACTCCAGATCCGTATCCGGATTTTCAAGCAACTCGATCAACCGCTCAGCAACCGCAGCCCGCTCATCAGCATCACCCAGCAGATGGTGCCGACCGGATTCGGTCAACCCGCTGATCGGCAGGTCCGGTGAAGGCTGGATCTTTTCCCCCAATGCGGTTTCCATCTCAAAGTAACGGCGCAGCAATCTGCGCTTTTCGGTATCCGAGACATCGTTACGGCTGACCGCTCCAAAAACACCCCGAAAAACGCGATCAATTCGCTCAACTTCTTCAAAGCGGCGCGATAAACTGGTGCCGTCATGTTCGGGAACACCCAGTGCGGCATCCAGACTGTTCCCGCAATACAACCGAGGGAGTATCCGCCGCGGCGAGATTCGACTGGTTCCAGGCGTCAATCCGGGAAGCGGTATCCTGAAAAGAAGCACCCAGCAGAGAGTCAAGTTCTTTGGACATTAGACCTGCAATGCGGTTGTTTTTAATCTCAAATACGTCATTCCCCTCTTGCAGATCCTGATCCAGTTGTTCGATGATGGATTCGGTCTGCTCACTCCAGTTGCGCAAACAAGCCTTTCCGTGCCCGGTCAGTTTAAGCAGCTGTTCATCAGTGACCGGATCCCGATAGTCAGTATCATAATAGGCTTTGACAACCTCGTCTCGGGATGCTTCGTCAGTGCTTTCGATATGCGCATGAATCGACTCCAGTTCCTGCTGTATCTGCTCAGCCGCTTTTACACGTTCAGCGTAATCAAACGATGTTTGATTCAATGTCCGGTCCAGCAACTGCTGAATCATCCGGTCGCGTTCTTCAACCTGGCTTCTGTCAGGAAGAATATAAAGATCCGGATTACCGCCGAGCAGAGAAATACGGCCTTTTTCCGCGATATGAGTCACATATCTACCGTTATCGGTAAACTCGAAATAATCCTGATTTCCACTGGCCAGATCTTCGGTGGACTGAAGCATTTCATCGATCTGAATAATCAATGGAACCTGCATAAAATCAGCATCGCGTTTGGCAGCGAGCAGAGCAAGTTTGCCTTCCTCGCGCAATCCGACGGGGGCGCCGGTTTGTTTGTCATGCTCGAAAAAGATTCGCTGTACATTTCGGCGCTGATCCTGCATTCCCTTGGGAATGCTCTTCCCGGATTCAGTATCCGCTATTGAGCGGATCTGAGCCAACATTTGTTCCAGCGCATCCACGCTCTCTGTTTCCAGACCTTCGCCGTCGGTCAGGTAGCTTTTTCCCTGTTCCGTCAGTCCGTCGACCACCCGATCCATTTTTCGCGGAAATTTGAAAAAATGATGCCATGCCGACTGTTTGTTGCTCTTTTGCTGCCGTCCGTCTGACTCTGCTTTATAAGACAATGCATTCAGTTTTTTATCCAGGGCTTCAACAGCGGCAAGTTCCTCTTCTTTTACATGATCTTGCCCCAAAAGCGCCAGCTTTCCGTCAAACGTCAAGCCATTGCAATAACCGCTAAAGGGGTCCTGAGTGAAAAAGCGTTGTGCATCTTTGCGCTCACTTGCCTGAGACAGCACTTTATCAATATCATCCAGAGTCTGGATTTTATCTGCGACATTTCGTTCCTGGCCGCCGGATAAAAAGATACGGCCCTTTTCCGTAATATCGACCACATGGCTTTTTTCATCAATGGTATAATACAGTTCCTGATCAACTTTATACATCTCCTTATTGACCTCAAACTGCCCCTGTATGCGTTCAATCAGTTTTTTGATCCAAAACTCTGACGTCAGCAGTTCCAGCAATTCTTTATTTTTAGGATCACCGCGCCGGGCTCTGAGAATCAACAGTGCGGCATATTCCTGATCCTGCTCAAGCAGAGACCTGCCCTCTTTGAGCAGCCGGCTCACCAGTTCTTTTTGCTTTTTATACAAATGTTCGACAGTGGGACGCAGCTCTTTATAGACATTGCGGGGAGCACCCACAGAGCCGGAAATAATCAACGGGGTTCGCGCCTCATCGATCAAAACACTATCGACCTCATCAATAATGGCATAATGCAGTGGACGCTGCACCACTGACCACACATCCGTTGCCATATTGTCACGCAAATAATCAAAACCAAACTCGTTGTTGGTTCCATAGCTGATATCCGTTTGATACGCTTTTTTTCGTTCTTCAGGATCCTGATCGCTGTGAATGGCAGAGACCGTCAATCCCAAATATCGATAAATTTCTCCCATCCATTCGCAGTCACGCTGAGCCAGGTAATCGTTCACCGTGATCAAGTGCGCGCCTTTGCCTTCCAGGGCGTTTAAATAAAGCGGCATGGTCGCCACAAGCGTTTTACCTTCACCGGTGGCCATTTCAGCAATTTTGCCTTCATGCAATACGATGGCGCCCATAATCTGGACATCAAACGGCACCATATTCCATTCGGTTTCCTCTCCCCGAACCGTCCATTTTTTTCCGACAAGCCGTCGGCAGACTTCTTTGACCACCGCATAGGCTTCGGGAAGAATATCATCGAGTGTTTCCCCCATTCTCAATCTATATTTAAACTCGTTGGTCTTGGCTTTTAATTCATCTTCGGTCAGCTCGGCCAGCGTCTCATAAATTTCATTGATATGATCTGCAAGCGGACGCAGCCGTTTCAGCTCACGTTCCGTGCTGGATCCGCCCATAATTTTAGTCAATAACCCTTCAAACTTTTTCTTCATAAGCCTTTTCCATATATTTACATGTACAGTTCAACGGGGGTTCCACCCCGTTAACGTTTTGTAATCAAATATGTTCCGTCAATGCGAGGTTGCCGTGTCCGTAAAAGGGGGTGAGTGTTTATCGGTATTATTTTTACGGAGTTGAGTGTCAATGCGTCCCCTCCCCGTTTTGATAATACGATTTTTTTGTTTCAGATCTTCATAGACGCCATCCAACACACCATTGATATAGCTGCTGCTTTTTTCCGTACTGTAACGCTTGGCGAGTTCAATGGCTTCATCAATCGACACCTTGGGAGGAATGTCAGAAAAATGTAAAAATTCCGAGATGGCAATACGCATAATGATGCGGTCAATCACAGCGATACGTTCAAATTTCCAGTTTGCCGAACGGGCTCGGATCAGTCCGTCGGTTTCTTCGCGTGTTTCATAGGTTTTCCGAACCAGATGCTCAATAAAACAGGTCAATTCTTCATTGGGTTGCTCATATTCTTTCAATTCATTGAGAACCAGGTTTAGAGAATTTTCCGATATCTCTAATGCATACAGCACGCGAAGGGCAATTTCGCGTGCCTGTCTCCGGGAGACAGGCACAACAAAATTGAACAGGTTTTCTTGATGTTCAGGTGTCATTTTACGTAATCATGCCAACCGTATTTGTCTTTGACATTTCCGTTAATATAATCCACATATGTTTTTTGAATGTTTTCAGTGACCGGCCCGCGTTCTCCCTTGCCGATTGTGATTCGATCCACACTTTTTACCGGCGTGATTTCTGCCGCGGTACCTGAAAAAAAGATCTCGTCCGCCACATACAACATTTCCCGTTGAATCTTTTGTTCGACAATTTTATAGCCCAGATCTCTGGCAATTGTAAACACACAATCCCGGGTCAATCCAGGTAAAATGGATGATTCGACCAGCGGGGTATAAATCACATCATCGCGAACGATAAAAACATTTTCACCGGATCCTTCTCCGACATAGCCGAACACATCCAGACCGATTCCCTCGGTGTATCCGTCCGCCATGGCTTCCATTTTAATCAGCTGCGACGACATATAGTTGGCTCCTACCTTGGCAAGCGTCGGCATGGTATCGGGCGCCATCCGGTTCCAGCTTGACACGCGTACATCCACGCCTTTGATAAATCCTTCATCACCGAGATACTTGCCCCAGTTTAATGCTGCAATCGCAATATTGACGGGACAGTTGCCGGGATCCACGCCCAGACTATGATAGCCACGGAATACAATCGGACGCACATAAGCCGATTCAAACTCATTCACACGAATCACATTTTTGCAGGCATCCATAATATCTTTTAGACTATAGGGAATAGGGATGCGATAAATTTTTGCCGAATCAAACAAGCGTTTAATGTGATCTCTCAAACGAAAAATACTGGGGCCCTGTGGTGTCTTGTAACAGCGCATTCCTTCAAATACGCTCGTCCCGTAGTGCAAAACATGCGACATGACATGTACCTGTGCATCCGGCCAGTCAACCAGGTCACCGTCCATCCAAATCTTTCCCTGTTCATCTCGCTTGTCCATAATATTCTCCTTGCTTTCGTAAATCCTTGGCGCGCAGCTGAATACTTTTACGCCCCATGTAAATATTTTCTTCAATGACAAAAGCCATATCCAGATCGGCTTCTCCGGAGGGTAATTGATAGATCATATCCCCCATATTAAAGGCAATCACATCCAGCACTTTGTTGTCCTGTCGGACTTTTAATTTCAGGTGATTTCTCCCGACAATGGTCGGAGTTCCGACAATCTGCAGCCCGCGTGAGACAAAAACAGGTCGCATGTTCTTTGGCCCGAAAGGCGCCAGGTGTTTCAGCCATACAACCAACTCGTCATCAATTTGTCCCAGCCGAATATCCTGTTCAATTAAAAGCGCCGGAATGAGATCATCACCGGAGAGTTTTTCCAAAGCGATCTGCTCCAGACGCTCCTTGAATTTCACAATGTTCTCAGAATCAATGGTCAAGCCTGCCGCATATTTATGACCGCCGAATCCGATAAACAAATCTTCACATTTTTTCAAAGCATCATAAAGATCAAACCCGTTAATACTGCGGGCAGACCCTTTACCGATACCCTCTTCAACCGATATGAGAACAGTGGGACGATAATAGCGCTCCACCACACGCGATGCCACGATACCGATTACACCGGTATGCCATCCCTCTTTGCTCAAGACAATAGAATTGGTTTTCCCATTGGTAAAATGCGATTCGGCAAGCTCAATCGCTTCCACAAACGCTTCTTCATCGACATCTTTCCGGTTCTTGTTCTCGTGCTCCAGAATTTTTGCAATGTCCTGAGCAACCGTTTCATCGGTAGCGCTCAAAAGCTCAACCGCACGTTCTGCGTTACCCATCCGGCCGACTGCATTCAGTCGCGGCGCCAGAACAAATACGACCTGACCGGTACCAATGTTTCGTCCGTTCAGGCCGGAAGCCCGAATCAAAGCTTTTAATCCGATATTGTCGCTGTCATTCAGCCGGATCAAGCCTTCTTTGGTGAAAATACGATTCTCATCCACCAAAGGCACAATATCCGCCGCCGTCCCGATAGCAACCAGCTCGATATACCTTTCAAGAATAGATTCGTCGATATCAAGTCGCTGAAGCAACCCTTGCGCCAGTTTATAAGCCACTCCGACTCCAGCCAGCTCTTTGAATGGATAGGAAGAATCATGACGCTTGGGATCGACCACAGCAACCGCATCCGGAATAGCAGGTCCGGGTTCATGATGATCGGTGACCACCACATCCAGCCCCAAATTTTTAGCATATTCTATTTCCGCATGTCCGGTAATTCCACAATCGACGGTTACAATCAAATCAATATTTTTTCCCCGTGCCGTTTGAATCCCGCTTTCGGAAAGCCCATATCCCTCTGCATGTCGATCCGGTATGTAATAATGGACGTGAGCGCCCAGTTCTTTTAACAACAGATACAAAACCGTGACGGATGTTATACCGTCCACATCATAATCGCCGTAAATCAAAATTTCCTGATCACTGAGCACCGCCTGTCTCAGACGTTCAACAGCCTTGTCCATATCCTGCAAAAGAAAGGGATCATACAACTCTTTGACCGAGGCACGGAAAAACCGCTGGGCCTGATCTTTGTTCTCCACACCTCGCCGGTACAGGATTTGGGCAATTATCGGGGGCGCCTTTATTTCATCGGAAAGCGCTTTGATCACCCCGGGATCAAACCCGTCTTTAACAATCCATTTTTGTTCCATAAAGAACACTCCGAACATATTCCCGTTTCGGGAATCGGATTAAGTATATGAAACCAAAGCAGATCGATAAGCCGAATTCTGTATCCGCCAGTTGGCGGATGGTAATCATTTATCTGGGATACCGGTTGCCCGATACCTCAAGCAGCCTACCCGAGAGTCAAATGAGACGGGCCGCCTCATCCTCTCCTATTTGGCCTTGCACCGGGTGGGGTTTACCCTGCCATTGATGTCACCATCAATGCGGTGAGCTCTTACCTCGCCTTTTCACCGTTATCTTTGCTACCCGGGAAAATCACGAATAGCAAGGACTGTGTATTTTCTGTGGCACTTTCCCCGCCTCGCGACGGGTCCGCGTTACGGACCACCCTGCCCTTTGGTGTTCGGACTTTCCTCATTCTCAAACATGAGAACGCGATTACCTGATCTGCTTTGGATTATTATTTACACTGACTCTTCCTCTTCCGACCACACCAGAATGCGTCCGCAAACTTCACAAACATGCATTTTCTTGTGGGTACGGATCTCCAGTGCATGCTGCGGGGGAACCCGTGATGAGCATTCACTGCAGGTATCATTTAATAATACAGCTACCGCCTTGCCTCTTCTGGCTTTACGAATTCTATCATATGTATTGAGTAGAGGCTTTGACAGTTCCTGAACCACCTTGTCGCGCTCTGATTGTAGATCCTCTTCCTGCTCTTTGGTCTCTTCCAGTTTTGAATCCAGAATTTTTGTATTTTTTTCCAGATTCTCCTGCATTTCATCAACCTTGCCGGATCCTTCTTTAATCTGCTCATCGAGTTCTGTAAGGCGTTCGTCCAGTTCTAAAATCTCGAGCTCTATCTCATCCATCAGCGTCTGGCTCTGTTCAATTTCGCTGGTGATCGCATCATATTCCTTGTTTGTTTTTACCTGATAGAGCTGCTTTTTCAACTTTTTTAGCTTTTCATCCTTGTCTTCCAACTCACCTTCTCTGGTGGATTTTAGAGAACGCTTGTCGTCCCGGTCATCTTTTAAATCCTGCAGGTCTTTGCGTTTTTCCTCAACATTCGCTTTCATTTCCCGGACGCGCTGAGGTAAATCTCCGCGGCGTTCTTCAAGCTCCTGAAGCTTTGTATCTATATCTTGCAGCGTTTTCAACACAGATAATGTAACATGCAAGGTAAGTTTCTCCTTTTCTTCATCAAGATTTATTTGTGCACTATTAGATATAAAAAAAGTGCATCGGAAAATCCGCATGCACTTGTATTTTCAGGCCCGGGGCAAATATTTAGATAATAATGTTTTCGTTTCAATCCTTCCATATAACTGGCATCCCAAAGAGCTGTACCTGACAATAATAAAGTAAAAGATAAAACTTTTTTTATAAAAAAGCAAGTAACAATTCCTTATATTCACACTAACATCTAACTTGTTCTCATAGCAAAAAGTTTCAACTCGCACCGATCTTGTTCAGAAAACCAGTTTTACTGTATTCACCCCTTTTTCAGAGATGGAAAAAACGGCATATCGTGATGCTTCAACCCTGTCGATCTCAAACGGGACAGGCTGACCGTCAACCTGAACCCGGGACGGGGTTTGATCATCGATCAATATCCGCACCGCTGCTCCGGCTCCGCTTCCGGTCAATTCGAGGATAACACTGTCTTTGCCGCACTGATAATTGTACGCCGCATAACCGCCGCTCGCTTCATATTTCACCACCGCGTTAGCTTGTGATACACCGGCTGCGCGCCAGCGCGGAGCAATCAATACCGAGTCAAATGCCGACCCCCTGTCTTTAACACCGGCCAGGCCTTCAATCAACGCGTAAACCACAGCTGCCGCGCCCCAATTATCCGGGATTCCGTAGGATATCATGTCCGGCGGAAAATACACCGGATAATCCGAAAGGGTTATCCCGCGTACCCAGTAACGCTTGGGGCTTCCGGCTGCAAACGAGATCGTTTTAATCGTTTTTCCCGGATACGGGTTATTCATGCCGTAAACATACAATGCATCATAGTGTCCCTCATTGTCACTTCGCCAGGCTTTATATGCGTTCGAGGCAGTATGCCACCAGTTGCCGATATTATCCTGATTGACGATATACTCTGTGTAATGGGTGCCGTCAGCATAATTGAGAGTAATCGCTCCCGGACTCCGCACCGGGTCCGAGGAGTGCAGGAAATAGACGGATTCTGCCTGTTGCTCAATTTTGACGCTGCTCTGATCCGTCCATTCATTCGAACGGCTGACAGTGATGCAGGTTTGCTGATCCTCTGCATAACGCACATAAAACGGGATATGATGAAATTCAGCGCGGCGATCCGATACAGCAGTTTCCGAAAAAGATTGGCCGTTAAAAAGAGATTCGTCCCCGGGATAAACCGAGTTGCCGGCATCGGCCAATGAAACCGGATTAAAACCCCGATTCACCGCTGCCGGCGCCTTGCCCCGATAAGCACAATGCAGATAATCACCGGTTTCCAAAGCCAGACCGGCGACGCGCTCCAATATTCCGGCAGCATAATTCTCGAATCCGTGTTCAAATGCTCCATGTGCCAGCTCTCCGGCCACGATCGGCGTAACGCCGCCATTCATGTATTCCCATTTGGGCAGATGAAAGCCGGTTTCAAACGGCGGATAAATGCTATACCATTCGCCGGGAGATGTTTCCGGCATGCTATCCCGAATCTGTTGGTAGGTTTTGATAATGGCAACGCATTGTTCATGTGTCAGGGTGCGATTCAGAGAATACGCATTGGAGAGCGAAACCTGCTCACTCTGGTCCGTTGCGCCGAAATTCCGCCTGACTGAACGATCTTCCGGAACATGATGAATATAATACTCGCCGTTCCAGGCCAGTTCATCCAGACGCTGTTTGAGGCTCTGACCAAACTCTCTGATCTCTGTCGCTTTGACGTGCCGACCCGCTGTCTCCAGCATTTCAGCCAGATACTCGCAGGCCGCGGCCATACCGGTATTGTCGCCGAACATAACACCGAACCGCGTCCTGGCAGTATCCACCACCATAATGTCGCCGCCCACACGCGCTGCATCCTCTGCCGGCTGAAAATCCCAGGTATCAATGGTGAATCCGCGTTTAAGCAAATCATATTCAAAAGACCAGCGGTACGGTGACGTTCGCGAGTACTCGACCGCTTTCAGGGCATTGTCCAGGTGTGACTGCATCCACACATCATCCCCCGTGGCCTTCCAGGTATAATACAACCCTTCAATAAACAAATATTCAACATCATTTTCAACCGGGATGCGTTTCAACTCGTAGGCATTATCGTCAATATGTTCAATAAAATCGCCATACTGAAAACGTTTGTCCCACCAATTCTTTTTTTCACGGCGCGGATAAATATTATCATAGATCATCCCGTCATCGCGTTGATATTCAGCATACAAATCAATACCGCTTTTCAAATCCTCATAAAAATATTTCATACCTTTTAATGTATGAACATGGTCGCGCAGCCAGCGGACAAAAAATTTGTAAAAAGACTGGTCCAGACGTACCACCTCGGTTTCACCCCAGTTTTTCACCATGGTCCAGTACAGCGTATTCAGCAATCGTTCGTATCGGCCGCCCTTATCCCGAATTTGCGTCTGTGCACCCAGATAAAAACGGGCCTGATCCAATATCTTGCCATCGGAATCCTGCAGGCAGATGCGGTGCGTGCCCAATGCACCACCGGCCTGAAAAACAAGCTCAGACTCGACATCAGATTTCAGATAAATATCACCTGTCGCATCCCGGACAACCACAACACCCGGCCGGTTCACCGTCAAAACAACCCGGTCCAAGGGCTGATAATATCCGTTTTTAGGTATCTCTTTAAAAACAAGTTCATTCCCGGACTGCAGAGGTGTGTAATTGATCTCTGCTTTTTGGCCATAGACAACCGCAATGGTCAAAAATACAAACAGGAAAACAAGACGGCATTGAAAAGAATTCATGATGCATCTCCTCGGTTAGAAACATATAACTAAAAATCCGATAGGCATTTAAATCCCGGAGCCGCGCGGAGCGACCCCGGATTTCACTTGATTCTCACTCATAAAAGGCGGCGCCGCATCAGGAGCGGCGCCCCACTCCCGGTTCACAATGCTCGCCATATTCAATACAATGCTTCCGCCATTGCGGATCACATCATGATCAAACCAGGTCCGATTCCAGGTTTGACCATTGATCTCTACGGATTGGATATACTTGTTGGCGGGACTATTATTCTTAGCCACAATTTCGAATCGTTTTGCATTGTAATATCGTTTATCAAGTTCAATTTGAACCCGGTCAAATAGCGGGCGACCCAATACATACGTGCACTGCGCCGGAGCCACAGGATGGAATCCCATAGCGCTCAGAACGAACCAGGCTGACAATTGGCCGACATCCTCATTGCCGGGAATGCCCGCCGGTCCGGTACCGTATAAATGATTCATAATATCATCCACCACAACCTGGGTTTTCCAGGGCTGACCGACATAGGTATAATAGTAGGGTACCTGCTGGGAAGGCTCGTTGCCATGCCAGTAATGAGAAAAGTGTTCATGCCAGGATGGATAATCATGTTCAGCAAACAGATGGTCGAGACGTTGAATAAAAGTTTCACGTCCCATTCGCTGGATCAATCCCCCCACATCATGGGGTACAAACCATGTATAACTCCAAGAGTTACCCTCGGTAAACCCATCCCAGTCGCGTGGATCAAACTCTGACTTCCAGGATCCATCTTTGTTGCGTGGACGCATAAATCCGGTTTCCGGATCCAACAGATTTTGATAATTCCCGGCGCGTTTCATAAAATAGTGGAAATCTTTCTCTTTACCCATTGCCTGTGCGACCTGAGCGAGGCACCAGTCATTATAAGCACCTTCCAGGGTTGTAGAAACACTTCCCCAGCCATGCCACTTGATATCATGCGGGATATAGCCCGGTCTGTCCACATAATCGAGTCCACAACGCCCCTGATAATCCACGGGCAAACTGGTTTTGAACCAGAATGCAATCGTAAATGCCGGTTTGGTTTCCACTTTAATTGCATCATCAATGCCGTCAATGATGAGAGCAGCGTTTGACTTGCCTTGATCATATTCAGGATCTCCGGATACCCGAAAGGCCCGGGGGATCTCATAGTCAAAAGATGCGTACAGAGAACTGCCGGACAAGGTCTTGTTATAAAGAGTTTGCACTTGCTTTTCGCTCAACGCGTGCGCATACTGATGCCATTCATCAATCAGCCCGGTAAAATATTCGCCGGATATATTGGGCTTTCGATGAACGCCCAGCTTGAATTTCGCCCCATTCAAATGCGGTGCGACAGTTGCGGGAATGTCCGCTGCGATTTCAGCGTCCAGGTAGAGCCGGTAATGATGATCCTCACTACCAGTTAAGGTTAGATGATGCCAGCGCAGGTCGTTGAACCGGCCGTCCCAGGAAAACTCTGCAGCATTTTGCCTGGTTTTTTGGTTCCAGACAATACGTCCGCGCCCGTCGGGACTAATCTGCAATTCAAACTGATCATCAATACTCAACAAGGTTACGGTTCCCTCGCCGGGCAATCGAGTGCTGTTTTTGCGCATGGCCGCATAGGCCTGTTCCGTATCATAATCACGAATCCCTTTAAGATAGGATTCTGAAATCACAGAAACGGCATGGTCGGCGATCATACAATTGGTATAACGGTTGGCAAATCCCCACTTGGGCAGCCATCCGCCCTGTTGCTGTTTGTCGAGCAACGATTGAATCATATCGTTCTGTTGCTGAGGTTCAATCAAAGTCAGCAACGCATGCTCGGAACGAAATGTGTCCCACAGCGAAAACACATGGTAATAGGTATGATCTTTCGCGGTATGCACCTGCTGATCCATACTACGATATTTGCCGTTCACATCCGATGCGGTATAGGGACCGAGAAGCGCATGATAGACAGCTGTATAAAATTTAATCCGGTCATCTTCGGACCCACCCCTCACTTTAATTTTGTCGAGTTTTTCATTCCAGGTCAGTCTTGCTTTATGTCTGACCGCCGTAAAGTCCCAGTCCGGAATTTCTGTCGTTACATTCAAATGTGCCTGCTCATAGCTTACAAATGAAATTCCAACTTTGATCAAGATCTCTTTATCCTGACTCGTATCAAAATACAGCATCGTTCCGATATCGCGACCCTGTTCGCGCTTCTGATCAAATTGTATATCTGCATTTTTCCAAGTGGCACATCGGGAAAACGGTCGAGAGGTAAGAGCGGAAAAATACAGAGTATAGGCGGTCTTCCCGCCACAGAACGGATTGGGAAGGGTTAACGAACCGTCCACCCGGTTCTCGCCACGTATTTCGACAGTCGCATCTTCCGGATCGTCATCCGCCAGATTATGTGTAACATCAATGAGCACATGCGCGCTGTCACTGTTTGGGAACCTGTATCGATGAAATCCGGCGCGTGTTGTGACAGTAACCTGCGCTTCAATGCTGTCCGGTTCAAGAATTACCCGGTAGTATCCGGGTTCCGCCTGTTCCGATTCTTTGTAAAACGCAGTTTTATATCCTCTTTCATCAACAGCGGTCACCTGTCCCGTTCCGGGCATAACTCCAAAATGTCCCAACCCCAGACATCCGGTACCGGATAAATGGGTATGACTAAAGCCCTGAATCGTAGAGTCGGTAGACAAATAACCGGCAATATGCGGACCGGTATCCGGACTCAGTTGCACCATTCCGTGCGGTAAAGCGGCTCCGGGAAATGTATTCACCTCTCCCATCGCGCCTTCGGGGGAATAGATGCCGGTACCAATAAACGGATTGACAAAAGCCGCATAATCATTAACCGGTCGATTACACAAGATAAAGAGTAAACACAGTATCACCGGAATAGCGATCCCCCCGACAATGCGGGATATTGAATATTTTAGGTTTGACATACAGCCTCCCGATAAAAAGACTGCTGCCCCTGAACAAAGGGGCAACAGCTGTAAAGACGAATATTATTTGATTGTAAAGACGCGTGATGTATGCGGCGCAATGAATGTATCAAACACCGTACGCCCCCATCTTTCGGCACCCCGCAGATTGCGCCCACCCATCACATCAACCAGTTCAGCATCTCTGGATTTTACCTGAATACCAACCCGGGTATTGTGTGAGAGAAAGGAATGCACAATCAACGTATTGTTATCGTACAGAAACAATGACACGCCCGAAGGCGCATCCAGCGTTACCGGCATGTCATTCAACATGAACCGGCGCAGCATACCCAGCGCTTCACGCGGATAATTGTAAAAATCACTGTAATTATTCGGAACCGTCAGGATATACACCAGGCCGCTTTTGTAATTGGACTTTAACAACAGGGGAAAGCTGTTGCCGCTGTGCATGCCGACCACTTCTTTCCAGGTGTCATTATTCGGATAATCGATACGCGGGATGTATACCGGCTGAGCCGAAGAGTACACATCCCTGAAATTCATATCTGAAAAGCGGCTCACCGGGAGCGTACGGTCCGTCACGTCAGCCTGAATGATGTCCTGTACACCTTTATCTTCCAGCGCCTGAAACAACCCCGATGTCATAATCAGCGTACCGCCATCCGACAAATGTGCTTTCATTTTAGCCAGGATATCCTGGTCATACTTGGCGCTTTCCGCCAGAAAAACCACATCACGGTGCTCAGGAAATCGGGGAGAAAGCTCGATCGGGATGCCGATCATACCCAGATACGAATGCAGATACTTTTCTCCGGAAGAGTGGTAGGGCTTGTAGGCGGCCAGTCCGACCGGATCTCCCAGTTCACCCAGAAAACAATCCGCTTTGTCAAATACTTTGCGGGCTTCCGGAACCACGTTCATCAAAATCCGGGAGCTGTCGCCGCAATCGACGGTTCGGATAATCGAATCAAAATGAAACAGTATGATCTCGCGGGCTTTGGCATACAGGGTCAGAGCCAACTGTTCTTTATAGCGGTCCAGAGACCGCCTGGAATATTCATCCACCCAGCCGCCGTTGTTCCTGCCGGGTTTTACATGTTCCAGATAACGCATAATAGAATAACTCTGATACGGCTGTAGATTCTGATGCGTATAGGACGGGTCCCGCGTTTCGGTGCCGGTATGAATCGCATCAAACGCTTCCGATTCTTTTTCCAGATTATAGCCGGTAAACTGGAATTCTTCGTACCAGTTGGGATATTTGATAACCATAGACACATTCGGATTGGCCTTGCGGGCAGCCGGCAGCAGTACGTTTTTAGAATACTCTTCTTTCAGCTTTAAACGATAATCCACCCATGACCGGTCACCTTTTTTCTCGATACAGGTTTCACATTTACAGTTGGTGAAATAAAAATCATCCAGAATCACCTCATCAAAAAGTCCGGCTGTAAATACCACAACATCTTTGAGCAGCTGACGGTGCTTTTGCGTCGAGTAGCATAACTGCGCCATATGTCCGGCAATACGCACATCACCGGTCGGGGTAATACCGCCTGCCGTCTCGACACCACGCTCCTCAAAAAAATCCTTGACACGTTGTATCTTTTCCTTTTCAATTTGTGTCATGCCGCGGAATGTTTCCAGGTATACTTTGTCCACAGGCAGCATAGAAGAAATAGCGTTAAATTTTTGCTCTGCCACATCCAGATCAGACAGCCTGTCGACATCATGAACCGTACAATAGATGGCCACATCAAAATTCTGATACTGAGCAGGCAACACCACTGCAAATACAAACAACATTAACAAACAAAGAGTACGTGACAGGTTCATAGCTCCTCCTGTTAGGTTTAACTTATTTCAGTTCAATGGCACAATGCAATGCATCCTCATCTCTTGAGGACGAACCCATCATAATATCAAATTCACCCGCTTCCAGCACATATTCGGCCTGATTGTTATAATAACCCAATTCCCGTCCGTGGATCGTGAATTGAATTTCATGCGTTTGATTTCCGTCAAAACTCACACGTTTAAAATCATACAATTCTTTGACCGGACGGGTCAATAGAGACACCTTGTCGTGGATATACAGCTGGACAATCTCATCGCAGGGCTGATCCCCCTGATGAGTCAATTGAAGACGGATAATGACAGAATCATTAGCCGTAAGGGTAGATCGGTCGAGCCATACCGAATCATAGCTGACCGTTGTGTAATGCAACCCCTGACCAAAAGACCACAACGGCGCTGAGGGCACATCCACATACTTGCGAAAATAATGCGACGGTTTGTGATTATACGTATAAACCGCCTGTCCCGCCGTATAGGGTATACTGACCGGCAGTTTTCCGGAGGGATTCACATCTCCGTTCAGGATTTCGGCCAGCGCCACACCGCCCATACAGCCCGGCTCCCAGGCCTCGATGACAGCCGGAACATGTTCCTTGATCCAGGGTTCACACAACGGACGGCTGTTGATGAATACCACAATAGTATTGGGATTGTTGCGATACAGACCCTGAACCAGCTCGAGCTGTTTGCCCAAAAGATTCAGCGTAGCCCGGTCTGTGTTTTCTCCGGATGTTCTGCCGTCGTAATCATAACGCAGCGAATTGGATCCCACGACTGCCACCACCGCGTCATAACCGGAGGCTGCATCAATGGCAGACCGAATCATTGCAGTATCCGGGTTGAACAGATTCTGTCCGCTATCCACGTAATCCACACGTTCATGCCCGAACACAGAGACCAGTCCTTCCATCACCGTCAAAACCTGGTCCTCCGGCTGCTCCAGCGTCCAGTCGCCGAGCAGTCGCTGATTGTGCGCATTCGGTCCGGTGACCATAATAGATGCATCCTGGCCCAGCGGCAGCAAATTATTTTTATTTTGCAGCAAGGTGATACCCTCTCGTGCTGCCTGCAGAGCCAGTTCACGCCGTTCCGGAGTAAAAAGCCGGGATTTCACCTGCTTTGCATCGACAAGCGGCGACTCGAACAAACCCAGTTCAAACTTGGCGGTCAGAATTCTGCGGCAGGTTTGATCAATTCGGGATTCAGTGATACGACCCTCGCGAACCAGTTCAAGCAGGGGGGCGTAAAAATCCGGCCCATGCATATTCACGTCCAGACCGGCCAGCACGGTTTGATACACCGCTTCCTTTTTGTTCAAGGCAACAGCATGCAGCTCATGCAGCCGGGTGACATCGGTCCAGTCGCTGACCACAAAACCGTCAAATCCCCAATCAGTCCTTAGAATATCCATGAGCAGCCAGGAATTGACATGACAGGGCACGCCGTTCAGCTCATGGTGCGCCGCCATAAAACTGCCCGCCCCCGCTTGTACCTGAGCCTCAAAGGGCGGCAGCCAGAGGTTATAAAGCTGCGATACCGACACACTCATGGGCGCAAAGTTCATTCCGTTCACCGGCTGTCCGCCTCCGGCATAATGTTTAGCGCAGGCGATCACTCTGGATTCCGGATAATTCTGATAACCGCGTGTCATGGCCTGACCCAGTCGTGACACCAAAACCGGGTCTTCTCCGAACGTCTCACCCGTTCGGCCCCAGCGCGGATCACGGGACAACTCGACATTCGGGGAAAACGTCCAGTGCAGCCCAATCTCTTTCATTTCCACAGCGGTTTGTCGAGCAATCTCTTCGGTGATCGCTTCATTCCAGGAGGAAGCCAGTGTAAGCGGTGTCGGATAAACCGTTGCGCCCGAAACCATAGCCACGCCGTGAATCGCGTCGGTGGCAAACAGCAGCGGAATACCGAGCTGCGAATTTACCGCAGTTTTCTGAAGGCGGGTGGTAATCCGTGGATCAGTGATCGTCAAAAACGTACCGACTTTACCCTCTTTTATCAGCTGAACAAAATCATCTTCATCCAGATTCTGATACACTTCACTTCTGGCGTATTGACACATTTGCCCGACTTTTTGTTCCAGATTCATGCGCTGCAGCAAATCTTCAACACGGTTTTGGACCGGAAGGTCCGGATTTTTGTAAAGTTGCCCCAAGCCGGCAGAGTTGAAAATAAAAATTAAAAGCCCGGCCAGTAGATAATTACGCATAAATTCCTCCGACTAGTCATCTTTACATAGTATTTCATAGTAAAGGGTTTGATAAGATTCACCATCAATAACAATGTCTTGCCCATTCACGGGAAGACCCGCTATTCGGTCGCCTCCTGCATGATCCAACGCGTATATTTCAGAAATATTTCGGCTCAGATGCATGCGCATCTTTACAGGTTCCATCAAAATCGGCGCATGACCGGCCTCCAGCAGTTTAGTTTTATCCGGATTAAACCGCATATCCGTATTGCGGGCGCGCGCCACAGTGGTGAGCAGCAGCCGGTCTGCGCTTTCAATCGGCTGCATCCGATCCATGCTGGTCAGCAAGACAACCGCAAACGGGGTTTCGACATCAAACCGCACCACACCCAAATCGATATTTTTATTTTGAGCAAACCCGATCACTCCCTTGGTGCCCGCTGTATTGATGCTCACAAATCCCTGTCCGGACGTATGCCATTCCAATTGTCCGGTAACAGAACGTATCAGTTCCTCCTGCACATGATACTCAGACAATTCAGTCGGCCGGGTGGGCTGAAAAGAATCGGTAAATTCAACGGCCACGCGTCCGGCAGCCAGCGCTTGAGGCGGAACAACACCCTGAATGCTTTTCTGATCCCAATCCTGTTCAACCGACTCGTAAAATCCGAGTTTGCCCTGTTGTAATGACGGAATATGAATATGACGCACAAAAACCGATTGGCTCTCTCGCACATCACCGCGATAAATCATACGCGCCAGAGCTGGATACAATCCCAGCTGCATCGGCGACATGACATTATACACACCCGGGGTGTGTAATGTCTCGGTGAAACGCGGAGTATCGGATGCAAAGGCATACGAAGCATCCCAGCCCTGCAGACCGAGACCGTAGGCGGCAATCAGCGGAGCCCCCTCTGCAACCCATTCATTGGGAATCAAACTCAGCCATTCAGACAGGGAAAACGGCCGGTCAATAACCTGCTGCAGTCCGGTAGACAACAATCCCGAGCCGGGCTTTGACACCATAGCGCCGTTTTTCATCGGTCCGGGCGCCAGCCGGTGTCCGGTGCCGCCTCCGAAATAATTATGACGGTCAATCAGACCCACGATATAATCCGCATGCAGATTGTAATAATGCGTCACCCCTGATCCGGCCTGCCAGCAGGAACCCACCAATGCGCCCTGGTACCCGGTGGCGCGGATGGCTTTTTCAAACTTTTTGTAAAACCGGACTTGCTGTTCATAGAGGAATCGGGCCATATCCAGCAGAAACAGCGGCAGGGTTTCACCGTTTTCCGCGGCTTTGCGGTATTCGTAATCATAAATGCCGTGATTGGCCACCGGACAGATGTTGCCCTGATCCAGACTCCAATCCACCTGTTTGACCTCTTTTCCCCATTCAAAGGCTTGTTCTCCCCATACTTTTCTCAGACGTTCCGCACTGCCGTATTTGCCGCGCAGCCATTCGGTGAACAGGTCCGTGAGCATTTTTTTATAGGTCGGACATTTATCCAGCATGCTGGAGGTGGTGGCGAAAAAGATATTGTCTTCATTCTGCAGTTCCACAAAACACAAAGCCGGATCATCAGCGTATCGTAATCCGGTGTACGGATTTTTGTGTTCCAGCATATCGGTGATCAATCCGATATGCAGATCCTGTAAATCAGGCGCGAAATTGACCAGACCGATTGTGGAATAACTCAGATGGCTGTTCATATCCGCGTTTGCAATCTCATTGTAGGCCAGCATTTTCGAGCTGTCCGCCGGCCGCGGTTTGTGACCGTAAATCGGCGACCAGCCGTAATAAATGCCTTTTTCCTTCAACCGGGCGCTGAAATAATCCAGGCGTTCGTATTTTTCCGGGGTCAGTGTCGTGGATAGCGTGTCCGGCATAGCGTGAGAGGTAAATTTGTGAAACCGGACGCTGTTGACGCCGTAACGCGCCAGCATATCAGCCCAGGTATCCGCCGTTGCATGATCTGTATAGGGACGACCGCTGCAGATATTCACACCCCAGAATTTGATCGGGGTTCCGTCCTCACACACCAGCTGTTCCGATTTTATCTGCACAAAACCGTGTTTTCCGGCCGGCGCGTCCAGCCAGTCCGACATGTCAATAATACCGCCCTGCAAATTCTCCGGTGGATCAAATTCAAACCACTCGGCTGCCTGGCCGTTGTACACGGCCCCCAAAAAGACGAACACAATGACAAGAATTGCTTTCATACTTTAATTTTCCTTTCCGGATACCAGATCCGCGTAACTGATGAGCTGAATACCGAGTTCCTGAATAACCGCGTTCACGCGGTCACTGGTAAACACACGAGTGACCTCGGCACGCTTTTTCGCCACCTCATCGTTGCCGGTGTGGCCGATCGCCTGCATTTCCGGAACATCCATACCCGGATGCTCCACATACAGATAGGCGCCGGATTTCAACTGCCTGAGCATCTGGATAAACCGCTGCTCCGCTGACATGGATGCAAACCCCGCGGTTTGCTCATCCGGGAAATAGGGGCCGGTTCTCTTTACATGATGTGCTTCAAGATCAATATACAACCCATATTCGCGCGCCAGACGTTCCACCAGATCGGACATTTTTTGGCTCACACCGGGGCTGGCAATCCCCATATGTCCGGTGACATGACTCACCTGCGGGATGTGTCTCATCGCCGTCACGATCTGGGCGCGCAGTTCCTGTTCCACTTGCGTCATATCCGGACCGGCATTCCAGAACGCGTCGGTTGCGTCTTGATCACTCCAGTTCTTTTGTCGCGGATAAAAATAGCCGTTGGAATCTACCAGACTCGGGGCGCAGGTCAGCGGCCCCCACTTGTAGTGCTCCCATTCACTGGTCAGGGTCAAATGCACCCCCACATCAAGTCCCGGACAGGTTTTCAGCATCTCAACCGCCTCTAAAAACCAGGGGCAGGGCACCATAATTTCCACCGTTTTCTGGATTCCTTCTTTATAGGACGCAATGCATCCCAGATTGGCGGCGTGGGAAGAACCGATATCATCCCCGCGTACAATCAGATAAATCAAACTGTCAGACGCTGCGGCCGCAGGTAATCCGGCCGCGGCGCTCAAAAAAATCAGCAGGACAATCACATTCAGTGTTTTCATAAAACTCCTCCTGATCTATTGCAGGGTTTTTAGGGTGCGCCAGAATGACTGTTTCATTTTGGTTTCGTCAATATCCAGATAAACCGACACCGGCCGCGGCGTATTTTCCGGCGGCGTGGTCCGGGTTTCGAGCACTGCCAGCTCAGGATGCAGCACGGCTTCTATCAATGCAAGGTCCCACATGATCCAGGACTCGCCGGCGCTCACCTCATCCCAGCGGCGCTTGAAAATTTCGGTTACAGAGACGTCAATCAATCCAAGTTTTTTCAGCGTCCGCTCGCGTTCAAATACCAATTCACGGGACACATTGCCCGGCATGATTACCAATTCGAGTCCGCGTGTATTCAGCACAACATCCAGTCCGTTGCGGTCATTATTGGCGTTGAATGAATTTTTATTCCAGACATGACGCTCCACGTCGTATTTCATGGTCAGGGCATACAGACGTATAGACGGAACAATTGAAGAATCTCTGAGCACAGCCGCCGCCACATTGGTGACCGCGCCGAGGCAGAGAATGTTCAGTTTGTGTTCAGGTGAATGCTGCTTTGCCTGTTCAATAATAAACCGCACCGCATCGGAATTCGGAATCTGCGCGCCCGGGTAATAGCCCCAGGCATACCCCACCATTTTCCCGCAGCCGCGGGGATGCGGAATCGAGTTCCGGTTCAGAATACTCAACAGCTTTTCATTGAGTTCCTGAGAGATCTCCAGTGTATTGATATCCCGGGTCGGATAAATATGCCACATCTCGTCGGTCACCAGCTGCGGATTGTTGAAATGCGCTGACGTCAGACCGATCACTTTAAAAGAATCATGAACCACCGCATGTGCGACGGCATAGAGATCATCCATTTCATTGCCGGTATCCGCGTCAATAATCGCGGATACCCGACCTGAAACGGGTGCAGTACAAAAGAACAATAAATACATCAAAAACACATACATTAAATTATTCAAAAGTTCACCTTTAGTTAATATTAAATCGCGTTTAGAGACTATATTCAACAGATAGTACGTTACTTTTCAAACGACACACACTTTAAAAGCGCCGCGCCATGCGCCGGTAACGTAACTCGGTATTTACCCTTGTGTATACCCATATCCTCCTGCCGCCACAGATTCCGGATTTTGACTTTATCGCTCAACCCAATATCCCCAAGATCAAAAACAATATTCGATTTTAAAGTTTTCATATTAAACACACCCGACAGCTGCAGATCCGTCGCTCAAACGTTTCGCCCAGATCTGTAGATCATCATTCTTGACAAAAGACCGTGCCTGTTCACCCAGCGGATCCTGATTGACGGCAATCACCTCGGCGTTGCACAGCAGATTCAGCGTAAAATCGTCCAGTTTGCTGAGATCACACCCGAGCAGCATCGGCGCGGATAACAGAGACCACAGGGTGATATGCGTATACTGTTCGCTGTAGGACAGCTGCGAAGGATGCACAGCCGGACCCCAGCCCACATGTCCGACCACCAGCATATCCGGATCATTCCAGTGTCCCGGTTCAGCATAACGCCATAATGAATCCTGTCCGAATCCAATTTCCGACATGCTGGTCCAGGTATCACGGATATCCCCGGTGGTGCGCCATAAATTACCGCCCGCTTGTTTACCCCACTGCCAGACGTTCCCCATGCCGTATTGGCACAGACTGTACACAATATCACGGTCCGCCTCGGTAATGACATCGCGCATCCGAAAATAGGGCTTTTGCAGTTCGTCCAGACTGTGATCCTCGGCAATGCGTTCATAACTGCACCAGTCATATTTCAGATAATCCACACCCCAGTCGCAATAGGTGTGGATATCCTGTTCTTCATGCCGATAACTGCCCAGGTAACCGCCGCAGGTCAGCGGTCCGGGAGAAGAATAAATACCGAATTTCAGGCCTTTTTCATGAACATAATCGCCCAAAGCTTTCATATCAGGAAACTTGTCGTTTGCCCGAATCTCGCCGGTATACGAGCGCGCCGGCGCTTCCCAGCCGTCGTCTATATTGATGAACGACCAGCCGTAATTCACCAGTCCCGTGGAAACCATAAAATCCGCCGCCTCGCGAACTTTGGCGTCCGAGACGGTCAGTCCCCAGCAGTTCCAGCTGTTCCAGCCCATGGGCGGTGTCAGGCTGAGCTGGTCACCGATTTTGAACGTCATTTCTTTCTCATCCATCCCCGCTTCATTGTCTACCCTCACAGTCACCGAATAATCATCCGCTGTTTCCACCCGGCCGGTGATGATACCGGTACGGGGGTCCAGTGTCAATCCGTCAGGCAAATTCTCAGCGCTGAATTCAAGCGGCCGTTTGCCACTGACCGGGATGCGGTACAAAAACGGATTGCCCGGTCGCTGTCCATACACCATCGGTCCATTGATAGACGGCGCATCTCCGGGAGGTGGTGTTAAAATATAAGGAACCTGTTCGCGGAACGCGACCGATTTATCAAAATTTCTTGCCGTAAAAACATATTCAGCCTTGTGCATACGCTGCAGATCACAGTTAAATTCGTATTGAAAAGAATCCAGGGCGCCCGAGTTCAGATCAACAGCAACGCTTTTGGTGTAAATTTCCCGCCCCTTGTCCAGGGTTTTGATGGAAACCGTGAATTGCCCGTCAAACTCGTAACGGTCAGAAACATTACGAAAATACAGGGTCCGGCCAAGCTGTTCATTTGGATTTGATTTCAAATCCGGTATAGGCTTTTTGGAATTGCAGATAATCTTTGATGCCCAGCACATGCACGGACAGCGGCTTGTCCGCATTCAATTCCGTGGACAAGCGATCCACATACAGTCCACCGTTGCCGCCGTGATCGTGCACCCGAACGGCCAGTGTATTAATCTCTCCCCATTGAATGCGTTGATCATCAAGGGAAAGGACATAACGGCGTTCGTATTGATAGGCGTCCGGATCACCGGTAAACTCCGGCGGTGTGTCGTACTGTCCTGCAGCAATCAATTGGCCGTTTTGTCCAATCAGTTTTCCGTTCAGAAAGGTCTGTTCCGTATCATCAATGGTGCCCAGATAAAATTGTATGCTGTCCTGAAGAACCGATGTCGATTTGAACGATTCCGGCAGGTCAAACCGTATGCGGTACCAGGCAAACCCGTCATAGGATTCTAGCCCCTGCTGCTCCCAGACTCTGGACGGGGACAGGGACTGCCACCCGGCATCATCATAATCCGGTTGTGCCCACATGAGACTGTCGCCGGTTTTGAACGCCCAGGGGCGTTCCAGGTCGATTGTTTCCGTTTGCTTCTTTTCCCCGTTTGAACAAGCCAGCAAAAACATGAAAATTACAGCTGATAAAATAAAAAATCTCATTTTCCATACTCCCTGTTCAATAAATAGATCCGCAAAAACAAAAACATAATTTGGCTTTCAACAAATGATCGACAAGACTAAACTGATTTCAAAAATTCGTGCATGAGTATCATAAATATCGTGGATGTTCAGAGCATAGCCGAATCCTTGAATCCCTCTCCGATGTACGGATCATAGTTTTCGGTATAACCGCAGGCGCCGGCCAAGAAATTCCAGTAGGCATGCACTCGCACATCAGGGTCGTCAAAATATCCTTTTTCAAAACAAACCATGCAAATATGATAAAAAACAGATTCAGCTTCATAACGCCTCCCTTTTTTCAGCGCAGCAAGGTGCATTTCCGCATGGAAACCCGATCTCCTGAAATCATTTTGATAATATAGGCGCCGCCGGACAGATCAGCCGCATTCCAGGCAAACGTGCTGCACCCCGGCATCGACAAAATCCTGCATTAACGTCCGCACTCGCTGCCCCCGGGTGTTATAAACATCAAAGCGCGTATATCCCGCTTGCTCCAGTTGAAATCGAATTCGGGTCGATTCATTAAAGGGGTTGGGGTAATTTGCCGCCAGCCCAAATTCATCCGAACGACCCCGCCCCTGAGCGTCCCTGACCCGACTGAGGGCGTCCACGCGAATTCGGTACACCGCATCTCCGGAGGTGATATAAAGAGTCCGGCGGTCAGCATCTCCCCAGGCGCAGTTGCTGGTCTGGCCGGGTACCGCAAGGGTGTCCAGTACCGTGCCGTCCGGGGCAAACACCCACACGCCAATCGGTCCGGTGCTATACACATGCCCCGCTGCATCCACAGCCATGCCGTCCGCATACCCGTGCGGCTGCATATAAGCAAACTGCCGTTTGTTGACCAGGACAGAATCATCCCGGACATCCCAGACGTAAATGCGTCTCGTTTCCGAATCATTGACGTACAGATGCGATTCATCCGGCGAGAACACAATGCCGTTGGGACGGTTCAGGGATTGATCCAGTAAATACAATTCACCGTCCGCAGAATAGCGGTAAATGCCGTAAAACCCCAGCTCTTCCTGATGCGACTGAATGCCATAAGGCGGATCAGTGAAAAACACAGACCCATCGGATTTTATCGCCATATCATTGGGACTGTTCAGTCGTTTCCCCTGGTATTCTGTCGCCAGTGCGGTCCAGGTCCCGTTTTCCGGCAGTCGGGCGACCTGACGCTCAGCGTGCTGCGCCAGCAGCAAATGTCCTGCTGAATCCAGCGCCAGCCCATTGGACTGTCCGGAGGGACTCAGAAATTCACGGATGCCGTCGGACTCTGTCCACTGGTAAATGGTATTGGCGGGGATATCACTGAACAGCAGAGAACTGTCCATCCAAACCGGCCCCTCGACAAACTGAAATCCCTCTGCTATTTTTTCCACTTTTGCATCCGGCGACACAGGAGACTGGGCAGCCGCCCCTCCGAAACACAACAGGATTGCAAACAACCCGGCCAAAGCATGCATTGTTTCTCTCCTCTCCGAAAACCCCGTGGGATTCCGAAATGGGTACCCACAGGGTTATTTGAATTTATTGAACGGTTTGATCGAGCGGCAGGCCCATGCTTTCATACAGGCTGCGGCGCCCCGCTTTGTCGCCTTTTAGAACGTTTTGAGCATGTTCAGCCACCTGTTTGGCAACGCGGCGCGGCACCACCACAACACCATCGCCGTCCGCGACCACGACGTCACCGGGACAGACCAGTACGCCGCCGATGCTGACCGGCCGGTTGACCGATTCAATTTCGTTACGCCCCGGACGAATCCCGCGTCCTTTGTGACGCAGATACAGCGGAACCTGCTGCTTGGCAATCTCGTCCGTGTCCCGCGACGAGGCATCAGTAACCACACCGACCGCGCCGGCTTTGTGCCAGGCTAAAATATTATATGAGCCGATAGAGCCGATATCTTTTTCCTCCACATCATCGATCACCACCACGCTTCCTTGTTCGATCAATTCCGTAAACGCTTCGTGGGAATATTTTGTATAAAACTCACCTTCCCACTGGGAAAAATTGTCCAGATTCTCCGGCAGCGGCCGCTTTTGCGTGGGAACATAGCGGACCGTAATGGCAATGCCGCGGAATTGATGCGACAAATCTTCAAAATCTTGCCAGTCCGGATGAATCGACGGATCCACCAGTCCAACGCCGGGCAGTCCCACCGCATCCATACCGTCGGACACGTCAGCGACGCGCAGTTCTTTGTACAGTTGCAATAGTTCTTCATTCTCTTCCTGGGTGTATACCTGGGTTTCGATGTAATTTATACCTTTTTCCAGCTCAGCCTTGTCCTGAGCCCAGACTATTGCGCTCATCAGACAGACACTCAAGAACATCATCAATACAGTCTTCATATCCTTCTCTCCTTTTGTTGATTCATACTCATCGCTCTCTAGCGATTCATTAAATTCTAACCATTTTCACCCAATATTAAAAGTAAACAAATGTCACCTTTTCCATAACAGTCAGTTCAACAGTCGCTGGCTGATTCTTGCGTCAAACCGGTGTATCATTTATAAAAAATCTCAATCCGGCTCATTTGAGTTTCGGCTGTCAGTTTGATTTTGATATAGCGCGCCTCGCTTTGCAAAGCGTTTTGGCTGAACAGAACCGGCCGCCAGTATCCGTAATACCCTTCTCCGGTGTCAATCGTATTGAGACCGCCCTCCACGCGCTCGTACTCTTTTGCATCCGCAGATAGCCATATCTCTGCATTTGCCTCTTTTGTCCGGGTAAAGGTATAAATATTCCAGCCGCAGATCGTGCCGGGGACACGATAGATCAGTTCATCACCGGACTCTCCGGATAGTCGCTGCATATCTTCTTTAAAACTGCGGTCATTCTCTGTCGATACTGTCCAATTGCCGCTTGAATGATACAGTCGATTCAAATGCCCCATTTCATCCACCAAAGCCTGACTGCCGATCTTGACGGACATCACGTTGGAGGGATTGGACCAGCCGGAGGCGTTCTTGGCGATCACCCTATAAAAACAAGTGGTTCCCGGCCTGGCGTCACGGTCGTGATAAAGCGGCATATACTGGGTTGCCGCATCGGAAATATTATAGCCCACAGTCGCCCAGGGACCCTTTGCAGATAAGCTGCGCTGTACGTCATAAGCGCGAGCCCCTGTGGAACCGCGCCACGAGATCTGGGCCACATGATCAATCGGCAGCAAAACCGGCGCATTCGGCACCGGCGGCATGGGATTGTCCAGTCCCTGAATCTCAAAAGCCTTTTCCCGCATTAAATCAATGAGCCGCTTTTCATCAGTACTCTTCCCCGGAATCAAAGCCGGGCCAGTGATAGGCCTTGAACACGCCGCCGCCCAAAGGTTCCGAATGCCAGTAAAATCCGCCGTGATGCCGGTGATAGCGCAGGCTCCAGATCAAGGCGCCGGGAATGGGGTTATCCATGACCCAGTCCAGATATTTTTCAATAACCGGAGTTCCGACAAACCCGAATTCACCCAGTACATACGGCTTGCGGCCGTTGATGTGGTCCAGGTTGATTTGAATATGCTTGAATATTTTTTCCGGGTCTGTTTCATAATGATGAGAAGAGATAATATCCACATTCGGATCGGTAATCGATTCCTCGCGCACCGGACGACTGTCAATGGCATGATAGCCGTCCATCAAAAGATGATTGATATCCAGATTTTTGATCAACCGGGCGATTTCCCTGGTCCATTCATACGGGCAGACCAGCTCATTGCCGGTTTCCCAGCACATGATCGCTTTGTCATCGCGGTATTGGACACCCGTGACGGTATTTTCGCGGGTAATCACATACTCGATGGTTGTTTTGAAATCGTCAATGAGCTGACGATCGGTGTAAAAATCGTCCTCGGATTTTGCCCGGAATGCGGCGTATTGGGGACGGCCGCCCATCCATTTCCACTGATTCAGGAACGGTAAAATAACACGAACACCAACCTGATTGGCAATAGCCAGCACCGTATCCATGGTGGCAAAAGCGCGTTCATTGAATTCGCCGGGACCCAGTACATACTTGGGTACGCCTTCGGCGTCCTCTTCAGAGCGTACCGGAAATGTATAGGCGCGCACCACCCGACCGCCCATCTGCTTGACGCTTTCCAGCGCATCGCGGATTTCGTACGCTGTTGGCAAAGCGTACTCGTGTTCGCGTGTAAAAGCCATTTCATCTTCCACAAAATTAAGATTCGGGATATTCCAGGAAATAAAGCGGAATTCCTGCTCGCCCTGCATCAGTCGCGAACCGTCAACTGTGATAAATTCTTTGAAAACAGATTGGGTCTGCGCCGGCAGCTGCGATATACACCCTAAAAAAACCAGCGTTGCTATCGTTATTGTTCTCATTCTCATAATGTCTCCTGATAAATCAGAATTTACAGCTGCAGGATAAAAGCAACCGGATTCTGCAGCCATCACAGAATCCGGTTGGTAACGATCCGATCTAAATCAACATTTTAATATCCGTCGCCCTGGATTTTGTCGTACCAGTTCTTTTTCAAAAAGAGGCTGGTTGCGGCGATAATCAGCGCGCAGACACCGGCTGCAAAGAATTTCAACGTCACAATATAAATGGCAATCGCCACCAGCGCCGTCTGCCAGATGGTTCCGACCACCACATTGATCATATCGCGGCTGAACACACTGTCATTGACAAAGGACGGATCCTCGGCCACCACCTTTTCATGAATGGGTTTCCAGAATCCCCAGGGCCTTACCTTTTTATAAAAATCCTTCAAAACCTCTTTATCAGATGGCGGGGTTATCAGCGTTGCAATGATACAGCTGGTCAGGGCGATCGCCAGCGTGATCGGGAAATAATAAATCTGACTGCCGCTGGGAATGAATTTGGCGAAAATCAGCGCCGGTACCAGTCCGCCGACCATACCCCAGAAATACCCGTATCCGTTAAACCGCCACCAGTACCATTTCAGCACATTCGAAGCCACATAACTGCCGAACAGACCGGATACGATCCATTTCAGCACACTGTCGATGTTCTGGGTGAAAACACCCAAAATCATACTGATAATCACCAGTCCCAGACCGATGAACTGGCTGACGCGGGCAATATGTTTGCCTTTGGCTTTGGGATTGATATAACGCAGGAAAATATCATTGACCAGATACGCCTGTCCGGCATTCAAAGTGCCGGAAAAAGTGGACACAAATGCAGCTGTGAGTCCCGCTAACAGCAGCCCCAGAAAACCGACCGGTATAAACTGCGCCATAGCAGACGGCAAAATCTGTTCAAAATCAATCCGACCGCCGATCAACAGGTTCAGCTTGTCAAAATACAACAGTCCCAATACAATAAAGCCGGTGATCATCAAATACCGGAACGGCATCAAAATCACAGACACCGAACCGCTCATCATACCCGCTTCTTTCGGATTACGGGTGGACAGAACTTTCTGCATGTCGTAATTGGGCGCAGGCCCGGCCATGGAGACCAGAATTCCCTTGAACAACAGCATCATCATGAAAATCGAAAACAACTCATATCCGTCATTATCGATGACCCGGTTGACCTGCGGGATAATATTGTTCCAGTCCAGGCCCAACCTCCAGCCGAAAAACGGATTAAACCAGCCGTCCGGTACATTCAACTGCCCCACTTCCGCCAGTTTGGTCATGGCAATAATGGCCACCACAATCGACGACAGGGTGATGATCGTATACTGGATCAAATCCGCCCAGACAATACCGGCCATACCGCCCAGCAGACAATACACCGTTGCCGCCAGGGTAAAAATGACGCCATAGACGTGCGGCACAAACTGCGGCGGTACAATACCCGGATTAAATCCAAAAAATCCGGCCACCGTATCCCAGGGGACAAAGATCATGATAAATTTTCCCAGTCCGATAAATCCATACGCGAGAAAGCCCAAACAGCTGATCAGAGCAAACACCACCACAATCATGTGTGACCAGCTGGTGTCCCTGCGGTCGCCGAACCGGGTGCGCAGCCATTCCGCGCCCGTGGTGGCGCCGGAACGTCTCAGCCATTTTGACAAAAAAATCATCAAAAAGATTTGATTGAATACCGGCCACAGCCAGGGAATCCAGATACTCTTCAAGCCGTAAATAAATCCGATCGTGACCAGCCACATCGTGCCGGAAATATCCAGCATACCGGACGCATTGGACAATCCCAGCAAATACCAGGGCAGGCGGTTGCCGCCCAGCAGGTATTCCTTTTCGCCCTGCTCCGCCCGCTTTTTCATCATAAACCCGATCGCCGTGATGGCGATCATGTAAAGCGCAATAATAATCAGATCAATCGTCTGCAGCTTCATACTTTCTCCTTTCCTTTACAGACTCTGTTTCACCGGATCTCTAGTTTCCGGGCGTTTGCTACATTCAGTTTCGCTTCCTGTCGGGTTTCAACCTTGTTCCCGTAAACGCGCAAATTGTCAATGACCACGTTCTCCACCGCATGCTTTTGATTGTAACCCGCGATGACGGAAAACGGCAGCGGCCCGTCCAATATGCTTATATTTTCAAATACGATATTCTTGATATGTCCCCGGTGTTCCGCATGCGCCTGTTTTTTACCCTCCGGCACTTTTTGCACGCCGTCCCAGGCGCCGTGCAGATAGTTCTTCTCGCGATAGGCCGGGTCCGGATGCCGGTCCAGACTGTATTGCGACAAAAAGACCGCCAAATCGATGAGTTTATGATCGGCATTTTCCACCCGGATATCCCGGTAGGTGACATCACATACCGTTGCATAATCGCCGTTGTGTATACTCATCACGGCACCGCGGTCCACATGAATCACATCGCAGTTTTCAAACAAAAGTTGCCGGACCGAATCGGCGCGCAGTTCAAATCCGATCTCCAGGGCATTGCCCCAGGACATGTTCCAGAACACCGAATTGCGCACCGTGATATTGGAAACGTTTACACCCTTTTTCGGTGTTTTCGGATATTTTTCATCGCCGCCCCAGGTTTTGATCACCACACAGTCATCATTGGCTCGGATAAAGGAATCATCAATATGCACATCCTGACACCCCACCATATCAATACCGTCCGAACCGAATTGATGATTGAGAATTTTAACATTTTCGATGCGTACATTGCGGCAGAACATGGGTTCGATGGTCCAGGTGGGATTGTTAACAATAAAAATACCCTCGATGCTTACATCGCGGCAGTGCTTTAACAGAATTTTACGATTTGCCGGCTGGGACCTGCCCGAACTATAGGCGCTGCCGTCCACCACACCCCGGCCGATGATCCGGATATTCTCAGCGTGCTCGGCGACAAAATACCCGCGCACCACCGCACCGGGTTCCAAAATGACGGTCTGATCGCTCTGCAGCTGAATCTCACCGGGCTCGTAGAGTCCGCGTTCGAATACCAAAGCATCTTTATAGATCTCGGGATCCGGAGAAAACGGTGGATTGGCAAACAGATACAGGGGGTGGGTGCTCTCACCGTTCAGCTCGACAGACAACTGTGCCGGTGCATCCAGATGAAAGCTGATGCTGTGATTCGTATAATCGAAATCAATATTATCAAACTTGGGACGAATATCCACCCAGCGAAGATCCTGTGCGGTTTCAATGCGCACATGCAGGACGCTATCCACATCAACGGAACAAAAATCAAATGTATCCGTTCGTGCCACAAACAGTTTTTCCCCATTCACATAGACATTATACATCTGAGAGGCAGCAAAACCGTCAAGGGGTTGATCAAATGCATACACCATGGTTGATAATAGAAAAAACGCAAAAAACAGTCTCATGCTCCGCTCCTCGGAAATCGTTTTCGCAACGTTTAACATAGAAATTTATTTAAAAAATAGCAAGTTTTAAGAAAAAATTTTCAGACTTGATCCGTCTGTTCATTTAATTTTTTTATCTATAAATATGATTGATTTTGATAAACTGCAAGCTGTTTACACAACCGAATCCTTTTATTCATTGCATCTCGAGGTGGGTGATGTCCGCGGACAGGGATGCATTTACTGTTACATAAACGCCCTGAATCAACTAACTGAACGCACTGTGGCATATCATAAATTTTTTGCTAAAATTGATGACCAGCAGACAGATAAAAATTATCTCTGCCGTCATCAGACACGCCCCGGAAAAAACTCACAGGCCCCACGGGTGAGTCAATTTGCAGGCAAAATGAAATTCCCGCTATGGGCTGTTTTAGCATTAAAGCGTTGTTACTCATCTCGGTCAAAGTTGCATTTGTGGAAACATACCCTTTTTTGTACACATTGATGCGATAGCGAAAATGCAGATCATCTCTGGTATCATAAATCAGCTGACCGGAAATCAGTCCATAGCGCTGACGTTGTCTTTGAATCGCAAGTGCTGTATTTTCTTTTGTGATCGATTCTGTCAACTTGATGCCGCCTAATATCAACCAATTGCGGCTGGGCTGAATACCACCGGAAAAACGAAGGTTCTTTTGGTTGACAGCAAGTTGACCGATAAACCTGCCGCGTTGATCGTAGCGAAAGAGAGCGTGCTGCTCATAATAGATTACATTATACAGCGTAAGGAGTGTAGCAAACAACCGATCATTCACAATCGACAGTCCCGCTTTTTGAGAGGTATCGCCCAGGCGGACAAACGGCATAAAGCGTTCGCCCCAGCCGATAAAATTAAAATGTGTTATTTGCAAAAAGCCGCGCAACCCCTCTGTATCATTATATCCGAATCCGATATTTACCGTTCGGGGATATTTTTCCAAAACATAAATATGAACAACGACTTTATGATCTGCAACAGGTTCAAGTTCGATCCATACTTTTTCAAACAAACCACTGGCATAAATCCGTTGAATACCGGCTATGGCTTTATCCGCATCATACAGATTTCCCTCTTTTAATGAAAATTCATTGAAAAGCAATGACCGGCGCGCGCGTTCGTTTTACTTTATAATGCATCACAAACCTAAAAACTATATTTGATTTTAAAATAACCCATATCATTATCCTCATATTGACCAAACCGGCCCTGGTCGCCGGTGAACAAATTGGCGCCCAAAAGGATCTCAAAGCCGTCGGACAAATCATAATAGAGACGCGGCCGAATCAGGGCATCATTATGATTCAGACCGATATAGGAAAACAGTTCCAGCGTCAACGTCTCGCGCAAAAAATCGCGCCGCGCCCGCACGGTCATGGTGTTTTCAAACTCGTCCTGTTCAATACCCGGTTCATAGTCGAGAATCGCCTCCTGAATAAACTGACCGCTGCATTGAATATCCCAGATGCTGTAATCCAGACCCAGCAGATAGTGCATATAATCTTTTTCAACCACCGCGTCCGCAACAGTCGGATCAGCGGTGTTGAAATACTTGCCGCGATAAAAAGCGCCTTCGCCGCGCATGACGACGGGACCGAGTGTCGTGCTGAAACTACCGCCTCCAAGGGTCAATCGATGATGCTTTGGCGTGACGGTCAGGGCATCAAGCTGTCGATTTTGCGGATCAAACCGTTTGCTGATGTGCAAAGTCGGATCATCATCCCAGGCAGTACCGGCCATGATTTCAACGTCAAGAGCCGAAGTGAGAGCGGAATACTTTATAAACCATTCGCTGTTTTTTAGCGATCCCTCGACCTCTTGTTGTGATGTGTCGAATTGCGGCGTTATGGGGAAATCCATACGCGGACGCCAAATCGAGCCTTCTTCCGGCATACGCGTCGGTGTGAACACCGGCAGCCACACCAGTTCCAAAGCGTGATTTCCAATATAATAATCCGCTTTAACCGCGGTAACACCCATACGGATTTCTTCAAAGTCCGGCAGCAAAAACTCGCGTAAATCTTTGGGAGACACAATATCGGTGATGAACACGCCCTGGGCTTTGCCCCAGATAATCTGCTGTTTGCCCACACGCACATCCATGGAACGAAAATAAATATCAATATAGGCCTCGCGCAGCCCGATTTTCTGGTCGCGGTCGCGGTAATGATAAACATACGGATTGGCCTTGAATGCCACATCACCCTTGCTATGCCGCAATTCCAGGTCAAGCGTATTCTGCACAATCAAATATTCGGTATCCTCACTCGTCAAAACACCGGTATACTGACGCACATAACCGTTTATTGACAAGCCTTGCGCCAGAAGCGGATGAACAGCAAACAACAATACCAGTCCTGCCAGAATGAACCGCAGGGCTTTTGGTTTTATTTTGCAATTCATTGAATCCCCCTTTTCATCATGCGTTCGGTAAATTGACGGTCCGGAATCCCTGTGTCAATCTTTAAATCCTTTAGTTTCATATCGGTGGTGTGATCTTTTTGCACATTGTGCATTTGACTATGGGTGATAATCCAGTAACTTTCAATTTCTTTATATTCTTTCACAGTCAGAGTTTTTAGATGACCTCCATCTTCATCATAGAATTCCTTTTTCAGGCCGATCCATTTGCTCGGAATTACCCAACTCAGCGTACGCGAATACATATAATCGTCTTCTTTGGGTATACTTTCTATCACGTAGCATTCGGCGCCGTCGAGTTTTTCCCGACGCAGCAATTTGTGAGTATCCTCGGACGGATGGCGGTCGCCCAGATCATCATAAGTGAAATCAGAGCCCATGAAATAATCACTTTTACTGTCACTGGAAATTCGTTTTATACGTCTCAGCGCCGGTAAATAGATCCACTGGTCGTCATCACGTCCGGTTTCGTCGTAGCTCCAGTTCATAAACGACGTGTTTCGCACATCGGCCGGGGACAGAAAAAACATGATCTTTTTTTCCACATCGCCGAAATCTTTGATAAATTGTTTGATTTCACGCACTCGTTGATCACCGCGCGAATTAATCAGGGTCATGGTGAGACGCCCCTCTTGATCCGTGCCGGTAGGCCGGTTGAACACGTTTTGAACAATGTCCAATCCGGTCAGGTCATTTTGTCCTAATGCGGCGAGCGGTAAAATAACCACTGCGAACAACAGTCTGATAATAATGTGATTAATTTTCATTGTATACCTCCATTAGGTTTTTTATTGTTTTTTTTTGAAAAATATATTAAGCAGTACCAACAGCAAATACATAATGGTAACCGTTCCCAGAAAACTGGTGAACATATTCATGGACACCAGCGCGCCCAGAGCCCGGTTGGGAGGGAACACCGACGCCAGCAACACCAGAAATCCGGCGATCACCACCAGCGCATTGTACGCAATGGCCCGTCCGGAATGCTGCATGGTTTTACGACCGGTTTGTTTCTGATCGCCGGTTTCAGCCGCATAAATCTTGTAGCGTTCGATAAAATGCACCGCATAATCGATACCGATTCCGATGGCGATACTGGACAGCAACGCGGTGGTGGTGCTCAACGGAATATTGAGCAGCCCCATAACACCAAAACTGATAATGGCGGTGATGGTAATCGGCACTGCCCCGATCACACCGGCGCGGAAATTTTTAAACATCAGGGAAAGCAGCAGCACCACCAGCACAAGAGACAACACCAGGCTTTTGATTTGTCCCTGTAAAATCAAATCCGTAAAAACCAGCCCCTTGTACCCGGAGCCGGCATAGTTGAGGGTCACGCCGAGTTTTTCAAAGAGGGGTTTATGCTTCTCAATACGATCCATCGCGCTGTTCAGCGCCATGGAATTATCGCTTTTTAATTGAAATGTCAAATTGGCTTTTTCATAATTGTAATCCACCACCTGCCACAGGTTTTCCGGATCACCGGACATTTCGTACAGCAGCAGATATTGCGCGACCAGTTCCTTGCTGTCCGGTATAACATCATATTCGGCGCTGTCGGCGTGCATGACTTTATTCATCCGTTTCAGATAATCAGTCAAAGCAAACGAGTTTCCCACCACATAGAGCGAGCTGTCTACATCTGTTTGCAGGCGGTTAACGGCGCGTAAAACGCGGGGCTGCTTGAACGCATCCGGTTGTTTCCCGGCATCCAGAATCACATTCAGCGTGGTCGTGCCGCCGAAATGCTTGTTGATAAAGGCATCGGTCTGCACAATATCGCTGTCTTTTTCAAACTTTTCCAGAAAACTCGAATTGATCCATACCTTTGTGGCGCCGAAAACGGACAGACCCACAATCACCGCGGTAATGCCGAGGGTGACAACTTTATGGCGTACCACCTGCCGGGCAATGGCATTGAAAAACTTGTTGTTGCTTTTTACCCCATTTTCGTCTTTGTGCTTCCAGCGGGGCAGACCGAAAACCAGAATTCCGGCCGGCAAAAGCAACAATGAAAACACCATAGCCATCAATACACCAAAAGCGGTAAAGAGACCAAAGTATTTAATCGGATAGACCTGAGACGTCAGTAGAGAAACAAATCCGACAGAGGTGGTAACCGACGTCATCACCACCGGTCTCCACATTTCTTTCAGCATGTCAAACACGGCTGTTTTGCGGTCAGCATGCGGATTTTCTTTCAAAAAAAGATGCAAATGACTGTATAAATGAATACCGTCCGCCACTCCGATGGCGATTAACATCACCGGAATCATGGTTGACACCGCGTAAACAGGAATCCGAAGCGCCGCCATCAGCCCAAAGGCCCAGACCACACTGAACAGCACCACCAGCAGCGTAAAAAGTCCGGCCTTGAAACTGCGCTGCACCAACAGCAGCACCACAATAATCACCGCAATGACAACAGGCACCATGCGCTGCATATCCCGCGGCCCCAGATACGCCATGGTGCCTTCCACAATCGGCCGACCGGCCACATGCAGATTCTCCGGTCCCTCGTATTCTTTGGCCAGATCGAGCAGTCGGTGATAAAAATCCTGCGAAAAGGCATCATCCTCGATTTCCGCAATGATGACCGTCACCGTTTCCCCGGTATTCACCAGGCGTTCATAAATCATCTCATTATCACGCACACTGTTGCGCAGGGCTGTCAATTCCTGTTCGGTTTGCGGCACGTGTTTGAAAAACGGTTTCACATCCAGACCCGATTCGGTGCCGATGATATTATCCGCCGTGTAAAGAGACGTGACATCATCTTTATTGATTTCATCCATCTTTTGCAGTTTTTTCGTCAGATCTGTCACCTTTTGCAAGGTAGAGGACGTATAAATCCCGTCCGAGTTTTCGACGGCAATGATCACCCCGTCCTTGATATTGAACCAGTCCTCAGCCTGATCGCTGTAAACAAAGGCCGGGTGGTCTTGCGGCATATACTCGTCTAGGTCGGTCTGCATGCGCGAGTATTGTCTCATGACCATGAAAAAGATGACCGTTATCAGCGTCATGATCAGCAAAACTGTTTTGGGAAATCCGAGAATACGTTTAAAAAAAGTTTGCATAGAACATCCTCACTTTTGAGTAAACATTCACTCACTTTAATTCAAAAAAAATTATTTTCTCAATATTTGTTCAACCGTCTTGCAAAGTTGTGCGCCCTGTTCTTGCAGGTCGAACGCATGCCTCGACAGCCGCCACCGGGTCACCAAAAGCCGCAACGCGCCGATCACCAGCATGGTTAGTTGATCCGGTGGAACATCATCGCGCATTTGCCCGCGTTTTTGTCCCTCGTCTATAATGCCGGCAACATGATCCAGAGTGCCCTGCATGATCGTAAAAACATGGTCTGCAAGTTGTTTTTCATTTTGAAAAATTTCCTCGGAAAAGATGACCGCCGCCATAGCCGGATTGGCGGCAAATTGCTCAAAATGTTGAGTGAAAAGATTTTCCAATTTTGCCACGGGAGAATTATCCTGATTCTCCATCTGTTTTTGTGTTGAAATATTGTATTTTTTAAATCTGTTTAAAATCCCGACCAATATATCTGTTTTGCTGTCAAAATGCCGATAAATCGCGCCTTCTGGTCCGTCCTAATTTTTTGGATATATTTTTTATGGTCAATTGCTGAATGCCCTTTTCGGAAATTAACTCAATGGAAACATTCAGGATATCCTGCTGTCGTTCAGTAAACTCTTTCATTTCCGGCCCATTGTTAGTAAATATTCACTTACAATATAAAAAATTATTCCTCTTTTGTCAAGTGATTTTATAAATTCTATTCTTGAATAGAAAAAAATGATTTCATTTTAGATAAAAAAAGTGTAAAATATAGCCATCTATGCTGAAATCTTTACACATCGAGGAGGCTCAGTGCCGCGCTCAAAGTTTTCCCCTGGCTTTTATCTGTTTTTGGCAATCTGTATTTTCCTCTTTCTATTTAATCAGACACAGGCGCAATCCCTATCCCGCGATTTCAATATCAACATCGCCATCAACCAGGTCGGGTATCCGACGGATGCATACAAACAGTGCGTCTCGCTTTCCGGTGCAGCTGAAGCATTTCATGTCATTCAATTACAAACCGGCGATACGGTTTATACCGGTGAATTGAGTGCGGCAAACGGAGATTTCGGCGATTATAAAACCGGCGTATTTACACAGATCACCCATCCCGGCCGCTATTATATCAGGACTCATGGCGGCCGTTCCTATCCATTCCTCATTTCCGATGACGTCTATAACGCCGCGCTACAAGCCACGCTCAATTATCTGCAGGTACAGGGTTCAGTAGACAGTCCGGTCAGAGGATTTTTCCGGGTTTCCCGCACACGTCCGCACCTGCGTTCCGGCAGCTGGGTGGGAGATATGCCGCTTTTGTCGCTGTGCATCATGGCAGAAACCTTTCCGCAGCACGACAAACGCGATGAATGGCTGTCCGCTGATGATCAGCCCTTACGGCACGATCAAAGCTGGCAGACATCCGAGTACTGCATACCGCATGTGGGGCATACCCTGTGGTTGTTCTCTGAAATGCATAAATAAAAAGGACAATATGAAAAAACTCTACATACACATTCTTTTGATCACAGCTGCATTGTCTGCTGTCAACTGCTCTCGGAATAATGAAAACATGTTCTGGCAAATCGATACCCGGCAGCAATGGCTGTCGGCAACCGATTCGCTCTCTGATCTGCTGATTCAAGAAAGCGATGATTTAAACGGCGTTATTGACCTGATGGGCACCGGCGCCCTCCTGCTCGACAAAATTCAAAACACGCCGTTTCAGAAAACAACCCCCTTTAAATCCAGCGGTGAATGGATATCTGCATGGCAGGATGCGCAATCCACTGTTCAACTGCGTTCCTTTGCCGCTACCGTCCTCTGCTACGGCAACCCCATTGACATGCGCCGGAACTGGGTCAAATTCACCGGCAATCCGGTGCTGTCCGGTTCAAACACTCTGCTGCCGCTGAACCGCAACAATATCACAAATGAAACCCTGCTGCTGCCCGAACCGGGCGGTGTGCCTCAGGATCAGTCCATTGTACGCGGTACCGGCAGATGGAAGGACAAATGGCTGTTGTTTTTCAATCACACCCCGGACAAATGGCCGAATGAGTATTACTGGAGTTTTGCCGTCGCGGACAGCCTGTCGCCTCTCAAACGCGGCATCAACCCGTTCCGAATCGACAGCACGGTTTTTCCGCTTTACGGTCCTATCCACGGTCAGGCGCCCAATGACTGGCTGCACGTGAACGGTGTCTGGTATGCCCCGGACGAAACGTCTGACGGCGACTCGCATATGTGGATGAGTGAGGATATCCTGAACTGGCAGGATTTGGGTCCGATCCAGGGCATCACCGGCCACGATCCCGGTATAGTCTGGGACGGAGAATTCCTCTACCTGTTCAATGAAACCGGTGAATCGCTAACTTTTAATCGAATGCAGTCACTGACCCGGGTCGATAAGGGAGAAAAAATTCTGGACGTCGGTGATCACACCGGCGATGCGGATCTGGGCTATTTCAACAACCGCTGGCATATGTTTTTCGACGACGGAGCGCATCTGCATTATAATATCGGCTATGCCGTAACCCGTGCGGAAGACTTTCCTTACGGCTGGCAGCTGCAAAACGATATTTACGGTCCGTTTAATCCGGACCAGGGACAGCGCTGGGATGATGATACGGATAAAGGAAACCGTTTTGGCACCGGCGACGCCGATTTTGCCGTCGAAGACTATACCCTGTACCTGTTCACCGAGCGCCCGGTCGGCGCCGCCTATAGGGAACTGCCGGAACTGTTTGAAAACACCGGTCAGACCGTCTTGTTCAATATTGAATCGGATTCCAATGCCGACGGTGTAGCGGATGATTCAACCGGATGGATGAATCTTGAGCTGGGTGTGCATCATCTGTTTCTGCCGAACAAAATAACCGGTTCCCGGTTTCGCGTACATTTTAAACTGCAGAGTGACAATCCGGAAACCGCTCCCCTGATCCGGGAATTCAGTCTGTTCAAATAAAAATCAGATCTCTGCACTATGTGAAATCTGCTGTAAGCTATAAAGAAAAGAGGACAGTATGAACACGTTCCAATCACGCCGCACATTTCTCAAACATACGGCTGGCGCGGGCGCCGCGATCATGTTCTCCGGGTTTTCCTGCGAACTTGCCGAACGCCCGAACATCATTTATATTCTCGCCGATGATCTCGGGTACGGCGATCTGGGATGTTACGGCCAGCAAAACATTAAAACCCCGAATCTGGACCAGATGGCGGCCGAGGGCATGAAATTCACAGATCATTACGCCGGCAGCACGGTCTGTGCGCCGTCGCGCTGTTGTCTGATGACCGGCAAACACACCGGTCACGCGCGTATCCGCGGCAATGCCGACATTCCCTTGCGTCCGCAGGATATTACTGTGGCGGAACTTTTGAAACAAGCCGGCTACAAAACCGGCCTGATCGGGAAATGGGGCCTGGGCGAAGCCGGCAGCACCGGGATTCCCAACAAACAGGGGTTTGACACTTTTTTCGGTTATCTCAACCAAATCCGGGCGCACAATTATTATCCGACATTTCTGTGGGACAATCAGGAAAAAATGAACCTGGATAATGAGGTGGTTATTGCTAAAGAAGGCTATTCCAAAGGCATCGGCTCTGCCGCCACCCAGCGCAACACCTATTCTCATGATCTGTTTGCTGAAAAAGCATTATCCTTCATCGAACAAAACAGCGACAGCCCCTTCTTTCTCTATCTGGCGTTGACCATCCCGCATGCCAACAATGAAGGCCACCTGGTCGACCGCCACGGTATGGAAGTTCCGGAATACGGGATTTACAAAGACAAAGACTGGCCGGAAGCTCAAAAAGGGCACGCGGCTATGATCACGCGCATGGACCGGGATATCGGAAACCTGTTTGACCTGCTCAAAACGCTGGGACTCGATGACAATACCGTTGTCATGTTTACCAGCGATAACGGACCGCACGCCGAAGGCGGCAACGATCCGGCGTTCAACGACAGCAACGGCCCGCTGCGCGGCATTAAACGCGATCTGTACGAAGGCGGAATCCGGGTGCCCATGATTGCGCGCTGGCCGGGACGCATTGCCACCGGCAGCACCACCGATCTGCCTTCCGCGCTTTGGGATGTTCTGCCCACCTGCGCCGAACTGGCGGGCGTCAGTGCGCCTCCGGACACGGACGGCATTTCATTCCTCCCCACTCTTCTGGGAGAACCTGAAACTCAGGAAAAACACGAGTATCTCTATTGGGAATTCCACTGGTGGCAGCCCGCGCGTCAGGCCGTCCGCATGGGACGCTGGAAAGGGGTTAGAAACACACCCGACAGTGACATTGAATTGTATGATCTCAGTGTGGATATTGGAGAAAAACATAATATAGCGAAACAGCATTCCGATATAGTGCAGCGCATCGCATCCATCATGCAGTCGGCGCGCACAGAATCGGAAAACTGGCCGCTTTTACAAAAATAAAAGGAGATTGACATGCAACACGGTATTATTATCATTCTGGCATTTTGTCTGATCATCGGGTTGACGATTGCATCGGATACCAAACAGCAGCTAACTACAAAAGAAATGACACAGGTGGGACTGGTGGTGCGCGATATTGAGGCCAAATCCAAAGCCTGGGCCGATCTTTTGGGCGTGGATGTGCCCGAGGTCATTGTCACGGATGAACGGGACAAAGCCCATACGCAATTCAAAGGCGAACCCACCGAGGCGCGCGCCAAACTGGCGTTTTTCAATCTGGACAATATCCAGATTGAACTCATCGAGCCGATCGGCGGTCCCAGCACCTGGCGCGAGTTCCTGGACACCCACGGCGAAGGTGTGCATCATATCGCCTTTCATGTCGATGATATGCAGCAGCAGGTCCTGATGCTCAAACAAAAAAATATGAATCTGGAACAAAAAGGCGACTTTACCGGCGGCAGTTACGCCTATATTGACGGTCAGGAAAAACTCGGCGTGCTTTTGGAGCTGTTAACCAGCACGGAAAAGTAAAGGACCCTCTACTGACGGGAAAAAAGCAACACACAATACCAACGAAACATCATAGAGCGTTCCTTGAGGAAAAAGACTTTTTTGACATCACCACCTTTGACTTTTCTGCTTTGTATTAACTCTTGATTAATACAAAAAAACTTGCAAGTTATGGTAAATTGAACAGGGTAGATTATAAACGTTATGCGAGAGCTCATGTCTATTATGAAAATATCGATGCAGAGCATAATCTTGATCAGCATAATGACTTTGCTGATTGCTTGTGGCGGTGCCAAAAAAGAAAACACATTCAGATCATTTGAATTCAGATATGTGTCTGCAGATACTGCAGCCAACGGTGAAACTGATCTCAAAGGGCCGACTGCCGTATTTGATTTGGACGAAAGGCTCAAGTTTTTGAGGAATTACGCTGCCTATAGCAAATATTTTTATAATGATCCACATCTCAATACCCATGTGGTGGATCATAAAGACGTGCAAGCCGCGCTCAAACGACTGAAACCCCAACCCCAGCCCACTGTTCGTGAGCAGATTGCACTGGATGACTGGTCGTATTTGGGGTACAAGTCCGGACAGCGGCAAACCGAGTTGGGCAATATTGCCAGTTGGGAAGAGATGGATCACGCACAGGTTGTAGACGGCGCTTTGCATTTGTCTGCGGGTACACTTTGTAAATCCGTGCCTCCTCAGGACTGGCGGATGAAATGGTCATTTCGGATTAAGCCTTTGGATACACTGCAGCATATTGCGATTCGGTTTTCCAATGCGGCCGAGACCGGTTTGAATCAGTCCGGAATGATTTACACCGTGACAGAGGGAGATACCCTTAGTACAGATGCTTACCGTCCTAATCATTTTTATCGGTTTACTGTGGAAATCGATTTGGAAACGGGGCGTTATAATGTATGGATTGATGATGAATTGATTGCCGATTTTGTCCCTCTGATTCAGAACAATCCGGTCACCGAATTTAATATTGAAACCAGTCATGCCGCAATCCTCGATGATCTATGGGGTGTGGGATATACTGTTTATGAACATGGATCGCGAACGCATCCTTATTTGATCAATACATTTATGGATCAAGATTTTACCGCGCGACCGGTTCCGGATGGATTTGAAACGCCGGATTATGATGATTCCAGTTGGCAAACGGTTCCTTATCAACGCTATGCTCACGGCGGCGAACGGAGACGCGGGGAGACTCTGTATCTGCGCCATCGAATCAACATAAAAGACTTTGACCTCGCCCGATTAAACATCGAAAGCATTCGTCCCGAAGGGGATGTTTATATCAATGGGAATCATATACAACGAGTGGGACGTATCCCGGAAAGCCTGGACGTGACCCATTGGCTTCGTCCCGGGGAGGAAAATCTGATCGCGGTCAAGGTGCGCCCCTATCAAGTCGAACAGGTCCGCCATCATATGAGCACCGATAAATGGTCAAGCTGGTTTGCCGGTTTGATGACTCTGGATTTGATGGATTCCACCTATGTCAAAGATGCATTCGTTTATACCGATTACATTGACGAGACTGCGCATGTCAATGTGCAAGTCAATGCGGCTTGCAGAAATAAAGATGGATTTTCCGGTGAACTCGTAACCGAATTTTATCCCTGGTATCCCAAAGAGGAGGAAAGGGCTGCTCGTACCACCACTCCCGTGCAGCTATCAGGCGGGGAAATGAAAATGATACATGAAACCATCACGGTGGACAATCCCAGACTCTGGACCACAGAGAGGCCGAATTTATACAAAGTCCGAATACAGCTTCAAAACCAGACCGGAAAGACAGTGGATGATTATGTGCTGACGACCGGGCTTCGTACGATAAGCCAGGACAGCGGAACATTTCGTATCAATGGTGAACCGGAAGTGTTATTCGGTCCACTGGTGTTTAATCAGCCATATCCGTTGGAACACGTCTCCCAGTGGATGTTCAGTCCGCCGCCATCCAAATGGGTGGAAACCATTCTCGAATGCAAAAAAATGAACAGCAACGCTATCCGCATGAGTGTACATGACAAACGGATGGCCGGTGTAAATGACAAACGGCTCGTGCAAATCGGTGATCAGATGGGCATGATGTTCATCTGGCAGACACCCTGCTGGATCAGGGAGGGCAGTGTAAAAGACTTTGATTTTGATGCCTTTGGCCGCTATATGCAGCAAGTTCACAATCATCCGAGTATTGTCATGTGGCAGCCGGGCAATCATCCCGGCAACTATTCACCGGAATGGTTCGGAAAAGTGATGCAGGTCATCAGTGGTCAAGATCCGAGCCGGCTCATATCACCGGCTGCAGATCTTGACCACATGGCTCTGGACGCGTTTCCCGCTGATGACAGTGATGCGATACCGGGCTGGACGCATCCTCAGTTGGCACGCGGCAACATGGAACAGACCGCTGCTTATGGTAAGGATTGGCGAGTGATCCGAAGATTGGGAACCGGGATTGATGAAAGAGTTGCAGACTGTAACGACAAACGCCGGCTGGAATACCTGAACAGTGATTCCCATGCCTGGTTTGATTATGAAAGTGAAGAGACCATCGGGATGCCAAACTGGAGTTTGCATCAGGGTAAGCCGTATTATCGCATGTATTCTTATGAAAAAGATTATAATATCGGCAATCTCGGACGGATACTGGAGCTTTCCGAGTGGAACGAAAGTCAGGCTTGGCAGGCATTGACAGCGTATGAAGCCTATCGCAAAAAACGCTGGCTGGACTATGACGGCATGAACTGGTGCCCTCTGCGCGGAGGCCCTAACACCGCAACCTATATGAAACCGGTCATTGAATACAGCGGCGAAGCCAAGCTGAGCTTCTATGCATTGCAGATGGTGTATCAAAGGGTGTTGGCCGGAAGCCGCAATGTGGATCTGGTTTACGGCCCCCATGATGCGATTCCGGTGATTGTAATGAATATCGGTAATGCAAAGACTGTCGATGTGAACGCTGTGGCTAAAACCCTGGACGGAAAACAGGTAGCTTTCACGGAATTCAAAAAAGTGTCATTGGCGGCTGGACGCACGGTCACAGATATCGGCATCTGGAAACCAGAACTGAAATCAGGGCAGTATTACGGCTTTGAGTATGAGGTCAAAGAAATTATCAATGACTGACAGAGCAATAATAATATGTTTTATTTACATCTTGATCCTAAACATTATATATATTGATTCTCGAATTCAGACCCAAAGCAGAACCATTACCATTGGCCCCGAATCTGTAACACTGTCCGCAATCAAACAGCTCAATCTGGACAACCTGTTCAGATAAAAACGGGTTCACTCAACGCCAGGTGGAGGGGGCTGTTTTGTTGATGGTAGACCGTTTAATCAGCCAGGGCAGTGAAAACTGGATTCATAGCTATTCGGATAACGTTTTTACAGTAAAAATTATAATGGGTATCAAGCCTTCGGCTTGGTACAAGAGGAAAACGCTCTTTACCGATCAGAACACCAGCTCTATCCGCCATATTTTTCCATAGCATGCGGGAATACGAGGTACATATAGCGCTTGCCGTGGAGACCTCGCGCACCAAGCAGGATTCTCCAGGGATTACCATTTTCAGGCGGCAGGAGAAACTGCTGTGAGGAGACCACCGGCGAGCGGTCGGGGCGTTTGAGTTTGGCCGTCACCGGATTATCGAACTCGTGCCAGGTAAAATAATCGTCCGAGTACACGATACCTATTCGCGTGTTATCGGTATCGGTTTTGGCTACGCCGTTCTGGCAGGCTGCATACCACCGGGTCCCGACCCGGACAGGTTGGCACCAATTAAGGTTCTGATTGGTATTGAACCAGTCGCTCGCGTCAGCGGGGTCAAGGCATATGTTCCTGAACGTCCAGGGACCGGTTAGGTCTCCGGCGCTCTGCATCACGGTCATGCGTGACCAATTGGCCCCATCATGATCACCGCGCCACTGGACAAGAGCATAACAGATCCCGTCGAACTTTTGGAAATCCCTTATATACATGCCCACCGGCGGGTCGTGCGGCCCGGGCAGGATATCGGTGTTCTGCAAAGCAGAATCGGTTTTCACGGTAATAATCGGATTCCCCTCATATTGAGTCCATTTGATCAGATCATCCGAAAACCACAAACCTGCAGCCCGCTTACCCGGTGTGTGGGGACTGGTATCATCCCCCACGGTTGCCATAACCCAGCGTTTGTTTTCTCCATCATAAGTAAGGCTGGTACCAAAAGCCCGACGTCCCTGCCAGTCTGACTCGATACGGTCGAGCACAGGATTCGCCGGATGATCGATCCATAGCCCGCCGCCGTTTTTTGTTTCAGCCAGGCCCGTCGCGATACTGACCCCGTCGGAACCGTCGGTGGAATATAGAAGTTTGGTTAGGGTGCCGTTTTTCCTGAATAAAATAGATTGCGGCCGAACACGACGTTTTTTCGTCATGGTCACCGGATTCTCAACGTGCACGGGGATGCATTTCCCACTGAACCGGACCGGCGGCTGCGCCGCCAACTTGCGAATCTTCGGGTCTTTGATGTTCAGGACTACCACCTGGTGATCGCTTTGAGCCGTAACATAAAGGTAGCCATCTCTGTAAATCAAATCATGGGCATTGCCAGTCGAAGGTCTTTTTTCTCCATTGATGGTGGTATAACGCCTGGCTCCTTTAGCGGTTTTTTCGAACCGGGAGGGAAACGCTTTTTTGTTTTCGAATGAGACCAACACGTCAGGTTTTACAGGATTTGTCAGATCTAAAATTTGCACGGTTTGACTGCCTGCAGCAAACAATATCGCGCCCGAGACATTTAGCCCACAGGGCTCACCCGGAAACGGGAAGACGCTGACCGTCACGGGCTTTTCAGGATTTCGGATATCAACAACCGCAAGGGTATTTGCTTTGTTGCAGCCCACCAATGCATAGTCGCCATAAATGTCCACCCGGTTGGCGCCATTGAGGTCATTGCCGCGCACCGAGCCCGCTACCTTCCAGTGTTCCGGCGTCAACAGTTCCCCGGTTTCCCGGTCTGTCACACGATACAAACGTACTTTAAACGGGCTGCCGTCTTTTTGATCGACAATCACGATGTGATTGTTGTAAGCCACAATGTCATGCGGTGATAGAATAGCGCCATGTTTCTGTGAGTTCAGCGCCCCAACCAGTACGGGATCATTCGGGCGGCTGATATCGATCATGCCGATCCAGCCGGACTTGTTGGCATACAGGATATGCTTTCCCCACGCAATCATGCCATTAATCCGATCGATTTGTGGCCGATTATGCAGACGCTTGCAAACAGTGGCCTTTGCCGGTTCTGTAGCGTCTATGGAATAAAAATCGCGTGCACCAACAAACACATAATCGTCTTGACAAAGTACAGTTTGTGCATCATCACCTAATTTCTTCGACCATACTTGTTCGGGACGGTCAGGCTCGCTCACATCAAGGATGGCAAGCGAACCGCTTTTACCGGGCACATACAAAAAATCACCCTGCAATTCTACATCATGGGGCCTTGAAAGGGCCTTTTGATCGCGCACAATAGACGCAATAGAAACAGCGCTTTTGTCCGGTAATGAACAGCGGGTGTGTAATAGAACCGCTGCCATACACACAATGTATAACACCATCCAGCAAACTTTATATTCGTTCCGTTTTTCTGTACGCATGTGTGTCATGTATTCCTTTCATTCCGGTTCTTGGTTCTCAACTCCTTGTCCGTCCAGCGGTGCAGTGCAGTCACATAGCGCGTCATATTTTTATCGAGGACATAGCTCTAGTTCAGCACTAGTTATCATGATGCCCTACTGAAACCCAAGCACGCACCTTGCAAATCTCATCTTTAATGGAATCATCTTGTTGTTTATAGTTTACGGCAACTATTCGTAAAATGTAAAGGGTACTTTTTATATGAGTAGTTTATAGCACAATATACTTTAGATAACCCAAATCAATGGTGCCGTTTATCACATTCGCTGGATTTGTCCTGTTGGGTGCGTTTTGTAATTAAAAAGATGATACTTCAGGCGTTTGAATTCTCGTCCCGCTCATTGACCAAATGTCAGTCCAAACAACTTTGTAATGTCCAATCCATTTTTATATTGATATGATTTTTTTAAAAGCCTTTATATAAAAAGGCGCTGCCAAAACCACTGCATCAGTGATCCTTTCTTTTTCTTGCTGTGTGTTTGTTCTAAACGTCCAAATAGCCTCCGCGGTCCTTGACAATGCGTTTGACGGTTTCGGGATCAACATCACGCGGATCACATTTATTGTCAACACAAAGCGCTGTTGTAATGCCCGCTGCCTGTCCCATCATCGATCCGGTGGTGGAAACGCGCGCCGAAGACAATGCCAGCTGATCGGCGGAAACGCAGCGTCCGGCCATCATTAGATTTTTGGCGTCCCGGGCGATCAGACTGCGCAATGGTATCTGATAGGGCGGCACTTTTAGTTCATCTTTTGGCAAAATATAGGTGCGTTTGTCGTCATCCGGTTTGTGGCCGTCGAGTTGATAGGTTCCTCTGGCAACCCCGTCTTCAAAGGCGCGACCGGCGCGCAGATCATCCACTTTGAGAATATAATCCCCGACGATTCGACTGCCCTCGCGAATGCCGATGATCGGACTGCAATGGTCCAGAATCCATGCTTTTTTTTGCTGACGCTGAAAATAGTCAAGCACCTCCATCATGCGGCGGCGCGCGGCAATCTCGGCCTGGGTGAGACTTTGCGTGTCCGTGGCGTCAAACATCGGTATTTTGATCTTCAGCGCCGTGCCTCCGGGTCCGTCCGGCCACGGGCTGGTCATGGGCAACTCTTTTTGGCTGGTAACGGGATCAAACCACCCCTGCGGCAGGTGCGCTTGGGCGTGTTCAGGATCGACATGGCGGACAAAATACATCATCGACATGGGCAGCTGATAGCCGCTGGGACCGCCTTTCAGGGTCTCAAAGCCGGCATAGCGGGCCAGATCTGCTTCCCCGGTGCAGTCAATGAATTGCTTTGCCTGTATTGCCTCGATGCCGCTTTTTCCGCAGACCAGACACGCCTTGATTCGGCCGCTGTCATTTACTTTGGCGTCGATAAAACGGGTATGGAGCAGCAATTTCACCTTTCGCCTGAGGAGCATTTCTTGCAGAATAATGGCAAGGATTTCATAATGGAACACGGAATCTTTGCCATACCCGAGGGCATTCCAGGTTTTCAAATGTTTAACAATCTGCTCAAACACTTCACCCTGTTGTGCCATTTGTCCACTGAAATTGGCCACCCCGCCGGTGGTGAGCACGCCGCCCGTAACGGCAAATCGTTCCACAAGAATCACACTGGCGCCCGATTTTGCGGCGGCGCACGCCGCGGACACACCGGCAATGCCGCCGCCGATCACCGCAATGTCCGCTTCATAACGAACCGGTATCTTGCGTGACCAGGTAATAGCATGATCAGATGTTTGGTGCTTTTGTGTTTGAACCGGCTCTGCAGCCAAGACCGGCGTTGCGATCATGCCAGCCATACCGGCCTTGATAAAATGTCGTCTTTTCATCGAAAGAGCTCCTTCTAATGATGTAGGAATATTTCCTAAATTTCTAAACCAAATAATGAAAAAGCTTTATTGTCAAATAAAATTTTGTATTGTGAACAGTGTTTCTATTTCATTTCTACCAGTGTGGTGCCTTTTTTACTTTGTTTTAATTTAAATTCATCAATTAAACGCTGGTCCAAACTCCAGGACTGATAATGCAGCTGTTCCGGATTCAGGGTGATGATCTGGTACAACTGGGTATTCCCGACCTCTACTTTCATTAAATGCGAAAATTTATCATTATGGGAATACATTTTGGGACCGCTGACAGACACAACATAAACAGGACCTTTATCTGTATTGGATACAATCTGATTTTTTACAATTTTATGAGTGCGACCATAATGATGATCATGTCCCTGAAGAACCAGATCTACTCCGTATTTTTCGTAAAGCGGACTTAGCATCTTTCTCAATTCTGGATTATCCCGGTCCTGACCTGTTGAATAGAGAGGGTGATGATGAGAGACAATCAGCCAGGGTTTCTTATTGGATTTCAATGTACGTTTTAGCCAATCCAACTGTTGGGGATTTTTGTCACTCATAGAATTAAAGATCACAAATCGTGCACACTGATAGTCTATATAGTATGCGGTTTCATTTAAAGCGTCAAGTCCTGGACCATTTGGGGGCAGAGCAAAGTGGGCTTTATACAACGGCGCAATGTGACGAATGCTATTTTCCCCCTCGTCCTGTTTTGCCTTGTCATGATTGCCCGGTACGGGCACCAGAGGACGCATCCGCGGAATAAAGCCAAACGCTTTAGAAAAGTTGTGCCACAAATGATCATCATAACCATGATTTGTCATATCCCCGGCAATTAAAATGAAACGGGCGTCCGAAGCATGCGCAAAAGCCGTGCGAAGAAGGATCGAAGCGTTTTTATGAACTTCATTTTGAATATCACCCAGATAGATAAATGAAAACGTACCTGTATCGCTTCCGGCAGTCCGGAACATATTCCATTCGCTCCATGTATTCAAAGTGCCCACGCGATAAGCATAGCGAGTGTTTTGCTTCAGATCTTTGAATCCAACTGTATGGTGAAATACAGATTTGCTGTTTTGGGATAGTTCTTCTGTTTTAGCCTGCACAGTAATGGCGTCTTGATCATATTCGCGTACTGAAGGGCCCAACGGGATAATTTGCCCAACAGGATTTTTTGTTTTATGATCCGTACGCCAGGTTACAGATTGAGACGTCGCAGGATTGCCTTCCCAGGTTAGGATGATACGTTTAGGGGTTGAATGTTCCTGGGCATTGGCGATCAAAGGCAAGTAACTGAATAAAAGTAATGTTATAATGATTATCCGATGTCTCATCTTATTTCTCCTTTACAATTTATCACTATTTTTTTGATTAACAGTTATTAATTCTATACGATATAATATTGATCAGCGGCATCCCGGCCGATAGAGCAACCAGGAAACAGGCTGCCAGTAAAACGACAAACGGGTGTATGCTGAATCTGGATGTAGCCAAAACAATAAAGACCACGGCAATTAGCAATATTAAAATCAAAAGCGGTCCTGTTATCATAAAATATTTTTCCCTTTCATGTGGGAGCTATAATGATGTTGAATATAGAGTCGTTTCAAACAGCAATGACGATGATTCTGTGCTTTGATACATAGGTTATTTATCAAGGAGTCTTGTTGTGTACCTCGATAATCAGTTTCTGATTTTGATCAAGTGTTACAGACAGGCCCCGATGCAGCTGTGCTCCGGTATAGATTTCAGGTTCCTGTTTTCCAGATTGTAACAGAATAGTTTCGTTCCGGTTCAACCGTATACCATTCGGGTAGTGTATTCATACGCGGCCAGTCTTTATGGAATCCCATATAAAGTCTGTGACGCGGTCTGTCAAATTCCAGAATTCCCTGCCAGGGGGTTTGAGCTTGCAAGACGATCACTATCCCATCCTGGTAGGGCGCTGCCCCCAGTTGTATACCGGTTTCCCAGGGCCTGGCAAGAACCCCTTGTGTATGCATCAAGGCGTGCATAATCACCGTACGTACCGCATTGGATTGCAGCTTCATGGTTCCCCAGAGATCAGCGCTGTTTTAAGAGGGGCATCTGCAAAAACGACATGATTTGCCATTTCCCGCTCAACCCAGGTAAAGCCATTTGCGACCGGAATTCGGTTCAGCAAATACAAGGCACCTTCAATGGAATCAGCAAATCCGTCTATGGAACGTTCCCATCGATAGTTTCGATAAGCCGGGTTCATGATGTTGTCCAGTACGTTTTTTACAAAAGGAGTAAAATACTCGTTTTCAGTGGCCATATCATAATCCAGAAAACCCACATAATTATATCCCCACCCGTCGCTGAGTTTCTGCGTATCTTTCGAATTATTTGACGGCATTTGATCATACATAAATCCATGTTTATTGGTTCCCTTTTTCAGAATGGTTTCAAACATCGTTTTAATTCGCGCGGCATATGCATTTGCTTTTTCGGGATAATGAACTGACTCGACGGCCAGCAGCAAACCCAGTCCGCCGATAATTTCACACCCATGATCTCGCAGCCGGCTGGGGACCCATTCCATATCCGATAGATAATAATCCGCCAGCCGTTCTGCATTGTGCAAATATTTCTCTTCACCGGTCATTGTAAACAGTCGGGTTAACGCCTGAATTTGCTCTCCATTCACTTCGACATTTTTGGAAGGAATTTTGCCAAACTTTGTTTGAATACGGGCATGTTTCCAGATATCATCTTCAATGGCCCGCATGCGGTCCAGCCATTCATCATCGCCGGTCACTTCCACGATGGCGATCAGGCCGTCCTTGACATATTCCGAAGCCTGGAACATCATCTCGTCATAATCGAGAATGATTTTTTTCTTTTCCTTGAGATCATAGGGCACCGGAATTCGGTCCACATGGTTACACAGTTGTTGTTCGGCATCCAAAACGGAACGAACCTCATGGTTCAACACCTCCTGATCCGTAGCCCAGGCCGCCCAGGTGAAGAACGGATAGCAGTCCGCTGCCGTATCCCGGTAATTCCAGTGACCGTCCGCAATATAAAGACCGGTTTCTTTATCAATGGCCGGCAGTGCTTTTTCATACAGCCATCGTTGAACCTTGCTCAACGAATAGCCGGCTATCTTTGAGGATGCTTCAGCCTGCTCCAAGGCCTTGTCTCGTTCTTGAGCAGAAATCATAGTACCTAATAAACAGAATAATATCAATAGGACATATTTTTTCATTCGAACGCCTCCTAAAAAACATATTCTCACCTTAATTTTCCTAATTTAGAATAGAGCAATAAATATGTTGCACTAAAATGTTTCACAACGTGGATCGTCAATTTCTTTCATTTTTCCATTCATTTGTTTTTGCAAAGCCTCAATGGCCTGTCTGACCTCCGAATTTTTAGAATCTATTAAATTATTCCTTTCCTCAGGATCATTGATTAAATCATAAAATTCATCTTTGTCGGGATGTTCAAAATCGCGTATCAACTTGTACCGATTGGTGCGATATGTGCGCAGGTCGGCGCCTGTCTGGTGCCATTCCCACATATCGTATTGACCAAACACGTCATTTTCCCATTCAATATCGCGGCCACGTAACAACGGAAAGAAATTGTTGCCGCGGATGATTGTGTTTTCCGGGACTGGCAATCCGGCCATTGACAGCAGTGTGGGATACCAGTCCAGATTCGTGATGTTTTGTTCTACGATCGTACCCGGTTTTATTGTTTTCGGCCAGTATACCAGAGTCGGAGTGCGCATGGAATTGTCGTACAAATTCGGCCGCGGTTTGTTGGGATTGCTTTTCAAAAGCCATTTCCCATTGCCCTTGTGCCAGATGCCATTATGTCCCATGTTGAATCCCTGGTCAGCCGTGAAGATAATGACTGTATTTCCAGTCAAACCAAGATTATTCAATGTATCAACCACACGCTTGATATTACGATCCACAGCGGCAATGCTTGCCAGATACTCCCGCATCATGCGTTTGGTGCGCTCGACATCCAGTCCATTGATGTCTGTTTGCGGCAATTTTGGTTGCATTTCCTTGAAACGGTTCCAGATTTCATCTCGCACCGGCAGCCATGTTCGGTCACCGTCCGCTGTGTAATTACCATTATTGGCGTGCGGTGCCCAGAAATGCAGCGAAAGCAGAAAAGGCTTTTCCTGTTTTCTTTTTATGAAATCCAGGGCATGGTCTGTGAGTATATCAGGGGTATAGCCGCTCACCTTTTTTATCTCTCCGTCTATCTCAATTTCAGGATCTTTTGAAACCCGGCCGCCCGCACGAAATCCGGTAAATTCCTGATAGCCGAACCGGCTGGGATGATATCGATCCCGTGCTCCGAGATGCCATTTGCCAACCAGGGCGGTTGCATAACCATGATCGGAAAAAACCTCGGGCCATGTCACAAATTCAGAATCAAGCCCCAAATCAGGTTGATCGCGCGAAATGTAATCAGGAATGCCGCACTCTGATGCATATCGGCTGGTCATGAGAGAGGCGCGCGCCGGACTGCACACCGGACATGTAGAAAAACAGTTCTTTACGTAAGCACCTTGCTTTGCCAGTGAGTCCAGATTGGGCGTGTAAGCATCTTTATTTCCGCTAATGCCCCATGCCCAGGGCCCCTGGTCGTCGGTCATGATGAAAATGATATTGGGCTTTTTTCTTTCTAATCTTGATTCCGAACAACCTGTAATTGCCAGAGTCAAAAGGGAAAGGCTCGCATCTCTTAGAAATCTACGTCGCGTCGCAAAAAATCGATTCGTGTTTTGCATGGACATCTCCTTATCCTTTTATTCATTGCAGCTACAACGGATGAAAAATCGGATTACGGCTTTGTCTTTTTTCGTTTGTTTCAGTTTTTTAACTGTACCGTCCCAGTTATAATAAAAAATAATTAAAAACGTTTCATTTGGGGGTTCCTGTTATCATTAAAAAAATATTATAAATCAAAGCTTAATATTAAATATTTTTTAATTTTCATCTTTTTCCTCACTATCTAGCATTCATTCTATCACGCGCTTTTTGTCAATAATCAGCAGAGGATAATCCGTAAGTGGAATAGCTAAAAACTGAATAAAATTATTTGTTTTCTCGTATTTTATTTCATAGATATTACCGGTCAGCAAATCAACCAATACCGGTTCATCAATCTCTGTTCTAAGCTTGAAATGAATTTGTGCCGGACGAATAATTTCTTGCATTCGCCACGGGAGCCAATAGACAATCGCCGGCCCGCCCTTTCCGCTTACAGCGAATCGTTCAATAGGTGTCGGCGCTTTTGCTTTAGAATACGGTGTGCCAAAGCTTTCAGGATATTTGCCTCTCACTCCATAGAAGCAACCGTTATCAATTACTTGAATGTCGGATTGGATATCATGAGCCTGATTCAAATCCTGATCAAAGAGTCGAGTCAAATGCTGCAGAGCTCGGTAGGCGGGCTTGGCTTGCATCGTTCCATGATGCAGCAACCCTTTGGCATTGATTCGTTCGCCTTCCTGGGGTTCCCGAAGAATAAAACAAACAGATACCGGAATATCCTGCGAAAGATCAATCAAAAATCGTCGCAACAACCATTTGGCCTGGATATTTTCACCCCAGGGTCCGCGTCCCTGCCAGCTTGAACTGTTAGCTGATGAGGGATAGCCGCATTCACCCTGCCATAATTCGATCGGTTGATTTTCACGGCTCAACACTGTTTGCAAATCCGAAAGTGAATGGCCGCTCCGCATATATTGTTGAGGTGTTTTTACAGGGACATAAAACGGGTATTTTACAGATTCCGGAAATTCATTATAGGGATGATAGGTGATTACATCAGTGTGTGGTCCGATCCCGCGCTCAAGGATTTCTTTTAATCCCTCCACATCCATGCGGGCCAGTGACCCAGCCAAAATCCTGGCCTCTGGATCGATTTCTTTAATAGTCTTAGACGCGCGAATGACCAATCGGGCATAGTTGGCATTGAGTTTGGGTTCATTGAGAATCTCCCAATGCTGAACCTGACTCTGATATCGGGATACCAGTTTTGTTACATACCTTAACCACAATTCTGTTAAATTAGGATTTAACGGTTTTTCCTGGTTTTCCCATTCCCCTAAAGCTTTCTGATCAAATGTAATAAAGAGCGCTATTTTTCGTTTCTTCAATCCGTGTACAACAGAATCCAGGACAGACCAGTTATAATATCCCTGTTCAGGCTCAACGGCATATCCATCTGTTTGAACCCGAGCCCATTTCACTCCGCTGTCTGCAATGCGATTCAGCATGATCTCCAGATCGGGCACGGCATATTTGTTAAACTGAAGCCCCCATCTTGAAGCTAAAATAGTTTCCGAGCGGCGGAATTGAAGCTGTCCGATGTTTTCTAATGACTCGAACTGTTCCATCTGACCAAACATTGCTCCGGCACAAACAAACAGTAACAAAAATGATACACCATACCTCATATTTCTTATTAGATGACACTTTAAAAGTTATGGTATTTCATTATACAACATTTCCTATTCATCAAAGGCAAAACTTGGGTTATTTAAACAAGACAGAACACCCTACAGTTTCCTTAATCCGGTTGATCCAATACAACCTGCTCTTATGAGTCCGGTCCCAGGCCAGTCCCTGTCCCCGATTATCCAAAGAAAGTGTGTCCACCCATTTTAAAACCGATCCGGCGTCCGGGAGCTTTAATACATAGACGACAGCAGAATCATGACCGGTGCAGTAAAGATACCCGTCGCGCCCCCAGGAGCCGCCAGAGTTGCTCATGGGACGAAAGTAATTTAACAGAGAATCCGGAAACACCCAAGATTGCCGTTCCTGCCATTCATTATTGAACTGAACCAGCGTTGTCCATCGGTTGTTTTTACCGGTTCGTTGTTGAAATTTATCATAATGGGCGAATACCGCCCACCAGCACTGCCTGTAACGATCAATCCAGGTACAAGACCCCCGGTATATTCCAAAACTGTGCGATCCGACATGCTGCAGCTTGCGTGTATCCCAAATCTCCACAGAGCTTGTCATGGGTATATCTGGATAGTTGGAATGGGCGCAATACAGTTTGTCTTCAACGATGACTCCGCTGTCGAGATGAAGTATGGGACCGTTTTCGTTTTCACACCATTTTTGAACATATTTACCGGTCTCCTTCTCATACTTTGCAATTTGCCGCGTGCCAATCCCATAAATATAATTTTGATCGACTGCCACACCTTGGCGGGCTTCAGGAATTAGATATTCAGCAATTTTTTTTAATTCTTGTCCTGCGGTCTGGAAAGAAAAAACCAGCAAAACAGTATAAAAGCATATTTTTTTCATGAATTTTTGATTTTAAAAAAAGCTTTGCATTTTATTGGACACATTCCTTAACTGTTCGACTTCCAGTTTTTGACCGGCTGTAAACCTGTTTTGATCCTTTACCCGTGAAAACAGCTGAACCGGCAGGCCTTCTCTCTGTAAATGATATTTTGCATTCACCGGATAAAACTGATATTCAATTAGAGATGCCACACTTAGAAAGTGAAAACAGTACTCCGCATCGGCAGATGATGTTTGGAACAATTTCAGTCCTTTGACATACAGCTCGGGATGAAAATTGGCCATCACACCGCTGTAGCCGGAGGCGCCCACTTTCAGACTGGTGTATAAAGTGGCCGAATTGGCGTTATAAAGCTTTAATCGAGTCCCGTTTAACAGCGTTAACCGTTCATTTAATATACGTTCATCACAACTGGTGTCCTTTAAAAAATAAAACCGTCCCGTAGACACCACCCATTCCAACAACTCTATGGATAACATACGCTTATAGGGAAACGGACATTCATAAAGTCCCAAAGGGATTGAATCGGGAATATGATCAAGAATTTTCTGCAGATTGGCTTTCCAGCATGCATCAGATTCATCTTTACGCGCCAATCGATTGGTGACCAAAACAAACGCGTCGATCCCGGTTTCCGCTATTTTTTCAAGTTCACGGATTTGTCCCTCAATGGTATCAGAGACGTGACCAGAAGCAATCACCGGAATATGCGACGGCGCGTGATTTTTTACAAAGGTTGCCAAAGCAGTACGTTCCTCAAGTGACAAATCAAACATCTCACTGGATTGACACACGGCAAACAAACCGTCGATTTTATGATCGACATACCACTCGATTATCGCTTCCAATGCAGAATAGTCGATTTTGTTGCTGCTCGTAAACGGTGTAATCATGGTAGGCCACACGCCGTCCGGGAACCTGTTTTTTGCTGACCTGTTTATGTTTTGATGGTTCAAGATATGTCTACTCCTTATTACCAGGATTTAAAACAACATATTTAATTTTTTTTCGGTTATAGGTATAGGTAATATGGATGTTTCCGTCCTGACTTTGTATAACAGCCGGATAGGAATATTCACCTTTTTCGGTTTCCAAATCCAGTATTTTATTCCAGTCCACTCCATCTGCAGAAACTGCAACGCTTAATGGAAAGCGCACCCCTTTGTGGGTTCCCTTGATCACTCCGGTTGGATTGTAAACGAGCAAATGCCGGCCGTCTGCCAGTGTAACCGCATCTATCCCGGAATTTGGATTGGGCAGACGGGTGGTTTGCAGTTCACTCCAGCTTTTTCCTGCATCCTTGGACCAGCTCTCAAGAATCCAGCCGCATTGGCTTCGGCAAAGCAATTGCAGACGCTCACCGGGATGAATCAAAATTGTGGGCTGAATGGCGTTATAGGTTTCCCCTGAATGGATGGGACCTGTAAGCGACCAGGTTCTCCCCAAATCCGGTGTTCGCTCCAAATGAACCCTCCAACCGTCATCTTCGGTACTTGAGGGGCATAGCAAATCACCATTGTCCAGCAGGATCGGCTTGTTTTTTATAGGCCCCAGAATATCTTCCGGCAATCGGCAAGCTCGTGACCATGTTGTTCCATGATCACGCGATGTTTTGATCATACCCCACCATGTTTGTGGACTGGGACCTACCTTGTAAAACAGCAACAGCGGTCCGTTTTCCGCCTGATACAGAACAGGATTCCAGCACGGATAGCGTTTGTTGTCGTGTTGTACACCATCGGCAACCTCAACCGGTTCAGTCCATTCATTATTTATTTTTCGTGAGACCCAGATCCCCACATCTTTATGCCTTTCATGAGTCCCGCCGAACCAGGCGGCTATCAATCCTTTTGGCGTTTCCTCGATTGTTGAGGCATGACATTCCGGAAACGGCGCATCATTGTATATAAACTCTGTAGACTCGATTGTAATAGAATCTGCGCCTGCCAGGCCGACGCCAATAACAAACATTAATAATGTAAAAAGTAATTTCATTTTCGGTCTCCTATTTATTATAGTTTGGGTTTAGGGTATGCATTTTTGTGTCAATAGATTCAAGCCAGTTTACCAGTTTGGTTTGCAACTCATGTGCAAGATGCGGTTTCTGCTCAGCCAGATTACATTGTTCACTCTGATCATTTTCCAAATCGTATAGTTCCAATCCAGGAGGGTCATAACGCTGTATGAGCTTCCAGTTTCCGGATCGAATAACCGCTCCCGGATTTTTGGCTCGAGGACTGTAATGCGGATAATACCAATATAAATCACGTTCCTTCCAGTGTTCGGTTTGCAATAAAAGCGGCAAAATACTTTTTCCGTCAAGATTATTTGATAGATAATCTTGGCCTGATATTTCCATCATCGTGGGGTAGATATCTTCACTGGTCACAGGAACTCTGCAAATCGAACCCGGACGTATATGGCCGGGCCATTTTACAGCCATGGGGACTCGAATACCGCCTTCGTATAAATAACCTTTGCCCGCGCGGAGCGGGGCGTTGTTGGTAACTTTGGACAAACCGCCATTGTCGCTCGCAAAAATGACCACCGTATCTTGCGTCAACTCCAGGTCCTGCAATGATGTCAGCAGGCGTCCTACATTTTGGTCGAGATTTTCAATCATAGCTGCATAGACAGCGTTTTTTTGGGAACGATCGCTCTTGAGCTTGTGTTTGTATTTCTCAACCAAATTCCGGGGTGCCTGCATCGGTGTATGGACCGCATAATGAGACAGATACAGAAAAAACGGACGATTTTGATTGTCCTTTACAAACTGAATCGCTTCATCGGTCAAACGATCGGTTAAATATTCGCCTTTTTTTCCGTCTTTTAATGTGGGAATATCAGCGTTCCAGTCCTTTTCCGGGTTTTCGTACGGCGACCAATATGTCGGTGGACTCCCATGCGTATATCCGGCAATATTGATATCAAATCCCTGTTCAGTGGGCCAATATTTCGGTTCATGTCCGACGTGCCATTTGCCAATGCTGGCTGACGCATATCCTGCTGGTTTGAGGGCCTCGGCAATTATGATTTCCGCCGGACGGATGTACATACGATCATCGGGCGGAATAATCCGGCTGTTATCCGGATGGCGGTGACGTTTGTGCCGGGTAATATGGCCGGTAAACTGCAGCCGGGCCGTATCTTTGCCGGTTAATAAAGCCGCTCGTGTCGGTGAACAAACCGGACATGCAGAATAGGCTTGAGTGAACCGCATGCCCTGCTCGGCAAGCCGGTCAATATTCGGTGTTTCATAAAAGGAACTGCCTTGACATCCCAAATCCATCCAGCCCAGGTCATCAACTAAAATAAAAACAAAATTAGGCTCACGTTTTAAAGTTGCACAGGACCCGATACACATAAAACTGCCAAGAGCAGAAATTGCCATTTTCGATATAAATTCCCGCCGATGCATATTGATCTCCTCTCGCATTAGTCAATAATTATAATTTCTATCTAATATCCGGTTTTCCAAGGCACCTCTCGCTAACTGCAATAAATCGGTATAATATTAATAATATTTAAATCGAATTTCAATACTTTTATTATAATTGAAAATTATTTAAGAATATTATCAATGGATACAATTGACACACATATATCTTCTTTGCGCAGAGAGTACTGTACATATAATTTATCATTTTTAACAAGCGCCGAAGGATACTGGCCGCCACCACTACCTCTGCCCTTAACGCCCTCAACCCGAAACTCGCCTCGACCTGAACGCAAAGCAAAAACCCGATCAAATAAATAACCATTCAAACTGACTGCAATAGTCAAAGGATCGCGTTTATAATGTCTGGGTTCTGCAGGGTTGTCAAATTTCGGAGCAGTTTGATTTCCAATTAAAAAAACTGTGCCTTTTTCAAGAGTCACCGTGGTACTAAGACTTGGGGAATCTGGAATATCCGTCGGCATAGCCAATTTCCAGCTGCCCTCTTTTTCGCGAATGCTAACATATATTCTGTGAGAATGACTTAAATCACGCAAAAGACAGAGTTGTGTTCCATCTTTTGCCTGATAATAGGTTGGTTCACATAATCTCACATTGTCTACGGATTCCGGTTGATTAGGTGTTTTATAAGCTTCTTTTAAGGCTTGGACCAATAAACTATCCTGTCTATTTTGGGGAGTCGTATAAGAAAAATCGAGTTGTGCGGTTGGCGGTAAATTGTCGGAGAGAGGAAAGATATCACCCAACCGGCCATCAGGATACACACGACGAATAAAATCACTGTATTGTATCCTTTTTATGAAATGATGTTCCTTGTCCCGGGTTGCACTGAAACTGGTTCCATCAGAATTTTCAAATCCCTCCCTTAAAGTGCATAATGCCCGGGCATATACCTTGTCTTCTATAACAGCCCAGCCACCCGCCCAAAAAAACAATCCATTTTGGTCCCATCCTTTAACATCACCTGGAGGTGGAAATAATTCTTTCCACGAATCCCAATTTATCCCGTCATTTGACATCGAATATAACACTCGCTGACCAGCGCAATCTTCTCCATGGGGATGATTAGACCACATGGCATAAAATTTCCCTTGGTAATGAAACAATTGAGAATGATGATTATAAGCTCCGGTTTCCGGCGTCGCTTTAAATATACAGATATGAGATACATTTTGCAGTATTGGAAATCCTGCCGCCGATTTATCCGGGTTTGGCATGGGAGCTTCCCACATATGAACGATTGGTGTACCTTTAGCTGTTTTCTGGTTTAATAGTATTAATTCATTTGCTTTTTGGTTACAGGATAGCGACAGAACAATCAACAACAGCGCTAAACCCGATTGAACAGCTTTTATTATGATCATTTTATTCTCCGAATGAATAGTCCATTTCTCAAACAGAAACATTAGATTATGCATACATGATTTAGCTCTTTCTAATCGTTAATTTTTGTCAAGGGTACTGCTATCAGTTCTGCTGTTTATGGCATAGAATAAAAGAGCCAACACAATTAATACAAAAGTGCCTACCGCGCCGACAATAATGGGATCAAATGTACATTCCAGCCAGGTCCATGACCGCGGCAAATCACGGATAAAAGTGCCCCAGCTGATGACAAGGATACTCAGCCCTATGGTCGCGAGTCCCTGCCATAACCTGAGCCGAATCTTAAAAAGGGCCAACAGAAACAATCCCAAAATTCCACCGCCGAAAATGCCGGAAATCTGCCACCAGACATCCAGGGCACTCTGCGCTCTGATCATCAACAAAGCAAACCCGGTGCCGATAAATCCCCATAATACCGTGGTCCCGCGTAAAAAAAGCATACTACTTTTTTCGTTCATGCCCGGTTGAACATACTGTTTCCAGAAATCCAGCAATAACACCGTTGCCGAACAATTTAAAGCGGAATCAATCGTACTCATCGCCGCGGCCAAAATGGCGGCAATAATCAATCCCTTGAAAATAACCGGGACCTGTGTGGCTATAAAATACGGGAAAACCTGATCTCCCTTTGTAATTTCAACCGGAAGTGCTGTGCCGCTCGAGGAATAAAAGGCAAACAGTGTCGTGCCGATATAAAGGAACAGCGCGGTTAATGGGATATAAATCAGCATGGCGATCCAGACGGAACGCTTGGCTTCTTTTTCGGTTGCAACGGATGAATATTTTTGTACATAGTTTTGATCCGCCATCAAATTTCTCAAATTTTCAGTCAATCCGTAAATAATCATAACCCAAACGGTACGGGAAGATAGTGACAATTTCAAACTTCCAAGACTAAATTTATTCTGTTCGATCGCGTAATCAATCAGTTGGCTGGAATCAAACACAACAGCTTTTGTTAGGATAACAGCACAGAAAAGAACACCAACAATCATAACCAGAGATTGCATGACATCGGTCCAGATTACGGCTTCCATTCCGCCCAACAGGGTATAGACAATGGTGACGATGCCAATGACTATAATAACTATGACAATATTCCACGGAATAAATGAAATTAAAAGCAAACTGGCCAAATATAATATCACAGCGATACGACCGATCATGTAAAAGACAAATGAAAATGCCGCATAAATGCGCCCCCAATTCCCGAGTCGGTGTTCCAGAAAAGAATAAACAGAAATAATGTGTATTTTTCGATAATACGGAATGACAAAATGCGTAACCACCCAGGCCACAGGCAAAATAGTCAGGGCGAAAATAAGCGGATGCCAGTTGGTATCAAACGCTTTGCCGGGTGTCGCAATGTATGAAAGACTGCTGGTATAAGCGCTCATGACCGCCAGGCCGGCAGCCCAGGCAGGGATGGAACGATCTGCTACCATAAATTGATTTGATGTTCGGCATTTGCGCGTATAATATCCCCCCATAAAAACCAGTATCATAGCATAGATAACCAGGATTATAATATCCAGCACGGAAAGTGATGCAGTCAAGCTTTACCTCCTCTAAACTTCATGATCGACAAAAACCAGACGAATTATTCAATTAACAATTCACGATATCAACCTGACAGATAGCAGAAATCATTGCCTGCCGGTTTAATGAACAACCGGCAGGCAATGCGAGTAAGGAGATTCTCATTCATGGTTTGAGAACTCACCTGTCATGCCAGGACCCGTCATACAACCTGGGACTATGGAGCTTTTTGGGTTTATAGGGATACAATTTGGCCTGTTTCTCATTCAATTGAATACCCAATCCCGGTGAATTTGGCGGCAATGCATATCCTTTCTGAAAAACAAGCTTTTCTCCCTTGAATAAACTTTGAAACTCGAATGATTCCCTTCCCACTTCAAGAATTGTAGCATTGGGCGTACACACGTTGATGTGAAGCGAGGCCATGGTACACACCAGACTCTGGGGATTATGGGGAGCCATCTGAATCCGATTGGCTTCTGCAATGGCCCCTATTTTTTTCAATTCTAAAATACCACCGGCATGCACAATATCAGGCTGCACATAATCCACCAGATGTCGTTCACAAATATCACTAAAAATATACTTTGTAAACAAGCGTTCACCGGTAGCCAGGGGCACTGAGGTGTGTTCACGCAAATGCTGCAGCTCTCCCAGGTCTTCAATTTGAGTTGCCTCTTCCACAAACATAGGAAAGAATGCTTCTGCTCCGTTGCAAAATTCTACCGCCATCGGCGGTGTGGCTCTGCCGTGGAGCTCGACCAGAACATCAAAATCTTCTCCGACTGCTTTGCGAACGGCCTCCAGATTGCGCAGCCCCTGGCGTACCGCTTTGGTCGTTTCTGCGGGGCGCATGCGCTGATCAAAAAATTTCAGATACGGCCCCTTGCTTGCGGTCCACCCGTCTGCTTTTCGATTGGCCCACAATTTAGCATATCGTTCGGCATCATAAAAGATGTCGCGGTTAAACGGCTCGGCTTTAGGAGTTTTATAAGGATCGTTTTGATCAAAAGATTGATTAAAATGAGGATAAAAACGGACTCTTTCTCTAACTTTGCCCCCGAGCAACTGCCAGATTGGCTGCTCCAGAGCCTGTCCCAAAATATCCCAAAGCGCAATTTCCAATGCGCTGATTGCACTCATGAGAATAGGACCGCCCCGATAGCGAGGGGCTCTGTACATGCCCTGCCAGTGCATTTCGATATTTGCCGGATTTTTTCCCATAAGAAAACGTCCATATTCCAGGATGGCAGCCTCAACAGACTTTGCCTTTCCGGCAAGTGTGCCTTCCCCAAGACCGACGAGTCCTTTGTTTGTATAGATTTGAACAAAAACAAAATTCTCGTCAGATTGTTGGCGATTCACCAAAAAGGTCTTGACGTCTGTAATTTTCAAATCAAGACGATTGACTCGGTCCATTTTTGCCGCGAACGATTCATCAAACAACAGAGCGGATCCAAATACAGGCAGCGAAGCAATCCCGAAAATCTTTAAAAAATCACGTCTTTTCATCTGAGCAATACCTTATATTAAATTCATCTTTACATCAACAATCAATAACCGTATCGTTGATACTTGACTTTTAGCGGATCCAGTTGCGGATATGTATCTTTGTGAGACTCTTTCATCAGCTTTTCCATTTCCGATACAAGTTCCGGATGTAGTCCTGCAACATCATTTGATTCTGATACATCCGTATCAAGATTATAAAGTTCAATCTCACCGCTGGCATGGTTTCGAACTGCTTTCCATTTTCCTTTTCTGACCGCTTGATCCAAACGACAGGCCAAACCGTCATCATTATATTTCCCATACTCCCAATACAAATAATCATGAGTTTTTTGATTGTTTTTGCCCAGCAACGTGGGTAAAACCGAAATGCCGTCAATATTTTCAGGGATATGAGCGCCTGCAAGTTCGCAACACGTGGGCAAAATATCCGGAAAATACCAGACCAGATCATTGTTTGTTTTTCCGGCAGGGATTTTTCCCGGCCATCTTGCGATCATCGGCACTCGGATACCCGCCTCGTACAATTCGCCTTTTCTACCCCGAAACGGCCCGCCGGATTCAAAAAAGTCATAGAATTGCCAGCCGCTTCCTCCACGGTATCCCCGATGTCCATTATCAGACATAAACAGCACCACTGTGTTTTCATCCAGGCCCATTGTTTCAAGCGCCGACATCAATTTCCCAAAATTACTATCCATATATGAAATAATCGTCGCAAATACTGCTTTGGGATCGCGGACATCAACTTGTCCCGGACGCGGATCATTAAACCATTCTTCCTCAAACTGTCCTTTATAGGACTCGTACAATTCCTGATCAGGCGGTTTGGCCAGTTCCACATGCGGGATCACCGACGACAGAAAACAAAAAAACGGTCGATCCCGGTTCTCTTGGATGAAATGCAGTGCATGATTCATATATTCATCCGGGGCATACTGAGTACGGTTCCCCAATGCATTGCCGGGCAGCTTGTGCAAGACCTGATTTCCGGGCAGCGGCCATTTTCGGTTGTTTTTCCAAAGATAATCGGGATAATAAAAATGAGCATGCAATTGATGCAGATACCCAAAGAATTCATCAAACCCCTGATTCGAGGGTACGCCCTCTGTGGTTATATCACCCATTCCCCATTTCCCGAAAATACCGGTTGTGTAACCGCTTTGCTGCAGCAATTCGCCAACGGTTACGGCTTCATCACGCAAAGGAATGCCGCCGCTGTTGCCGCGTACCTGAGTATGTCCGGTATGCAATCCGGTCAGCAGCGAGCTGCGCGCCGGAGCACAAACGGTACAGGCCGAATAGGCTTGAGTAAATTTCATACCTTGTTTGGCAAATTGGTCAATATAAGGGGTACGGATATATTTTTGACCATAACACCCCAGATGACCATAACCCAGGTCATCGGCCAGGAACAAGACAATATTGGGCGGCCGCTCCGATGCTTTTGCTTTTTGGGCAGGCAAAACACCAGCCACAGTGAACGCCGCCAGCGTGGAGCCGGCAGTTTTTATAAAGGAACGTCTGTTGAATCGTTTCATAAAAATCTCCTATATTTTGTTCAAGCCATATTTTAAAATCTACAATGATTCAAGTATAAATGGGCTTTAACATATTGTCTATAAATTTCATACTTTTTTCTGCAGAAGCACGTGGTGCCAATTCTGTGGCGTCCTGCTCCACATTAATCCAGCCTTTATATTTTATTTCCCGCAATAGCCGCATCACAGCGAGAAAATCGATCTCGCCGCTGCCCAGTTCACGTAAATTGGGTTTAAAATCGGGGTAAGTATATTCACCCGCGGCATCTTTGAAATGAAAATAATTGAGACGTTGCTTATAAGTGGTCAATATCTCTACAACATCTCCACCACCCAAATGGATATGGCCAGTATCCGGGGACATGTAAACGAAACGGGGATCGGTGGCATCCATGATGGCATGAATATCCTCAGGCGTTTCTATTATGGTTTTCAAATGCGGATGAATGCCGATTTCCACGCCCTGATCCTGTGCGATTTTCCCCAGATCATTCAGGACCGGCCCCATGGACTTTATCGTCTCCAGGCGATTGCCAGCTTTTGAAAATCGCGGCGGACCGATGATGATATGCCTGGCATTAAAAAATTTGAGACTGTTAATTTTTTGCTGTAATTCCTCCCGGATTTCAGAAAAACTGGATTTATCATAAAAGGGCCCGGAAAAATAATGCCCTGAAACAGCAAGTCCATAATCATCCAGCATTTCTTTTACTCTTGCAAGCGTCACATTAAATTGTTTAAATTCCCGCTTCCGCAATGTCAGTTCAATCCCGTCGGTGCCAAGGTCTTTCAAATCCTGAAACGAGTCGGTTAGCGTCATTTCCTGTTCATCATATTCCCGCCACAGGATCCAGCCCATCGCCCACTTTATATTTTGAGAATCGTTCCCTGCTTTTTGGCAATTTGTCAGGCCCAAATAGGCAACCGGGCCTGCAAGCAAGAGTCTTTTTAGTAGCTGTCGTCTGTCCATTCGTCACCTCTACATTTCGATGATTCGTGTTTGATCTGCGCTCAGAGTTGTGCGCCGGCCTGACCAATAAGCCGCAACCGCCAGGTGGGACGGTTTAACCGCCTGCAGGCCCACATCGATATTCGCCGAGGGTTGACGATTATCCCGAATCGCATTAAAAAAATCAGTAACATGTTCTTCGTTCAAATCTTTTTTCCGTTTGATATATTGGGACTCTCCGTCATGAGGGGTATAAATATAACCTTTACGGAACAATTCCAGTTTTCCCTTGGTCCCGTGAAACAAGACCGAGGAGCGTTTGTTGTTAACCGGCATGATCGAGCATTCAAAGGTAAGATTGACGCCGTTTTTGTACTGCAATATACAATTCACCGTATCCGGATTGGACCGTCCGTCTTTTAAATAATAAATCCCGCCGGTGGTCACGGCATTCAATGGATGGGAGTCGTCCATCATCCATTGTCCGACATCCGCCCAGTGGGTCAGCAAATCGGATAAAATACCGGCGCCATATTCCTTGTAATTGCGCCAGGCATCGTAGCGCGCCCAATCGTATGGCACACGGGTGCGGGTCCCAGAAACCGTTCCCAATCAAAATGGTCTGGTTTGGGCCGCGGCTCAATTTTACGGCGCTGATGGCTAAAATCACTCCATACCGTTCGTATAAACACAATATCGCCTAACAAATTTGAATCGCTGAAAAATCGTTCTTTGGCTTCGATATAGTGCGAACTGCTGCGCTGCTGGGTCCCGGTTTGGCATATCATACCGCTTTGCTTTACTGCGTTTTTAATGGTTTTGTTTTCTTCATAATGCAGAGTGACGGGTTTCTCCAGATACAAATGCTTGCCCGCTTCCAGGGTTTGAACGGCATAATTCGTATGCAGGTGATCCGGCGTGGCAATCAATACCGCGTCAATATCATCTCGGGCAAGCGTCTCTTCCAGCGCCGCGGTTTCCGCAACAGAAGATAATCCCAGTTCATCCTTTGCGCGCTGACGCTGAACATCCCACACATCGCACAGGATTCGAAGCTCTGCCCGTCCGGTTTTCAACATCTCAGACATGACACGCCGTCCGCGGCGTCCGCTGCCCACCAGAGCCATATTGAGTCGATCGTTGGCGCCGAGAATACGACTATATGATGCGGATGCAAACGAAACAGCCCCGACTGTTGTTATGAATTTACGTCTATTCATATTATCCCTTTTGTGTATGTTTATGTCATCTATTTAATATGACAATTGACTGTATTCGAGTGTATATTCATACACTTTTTCATTATCAATATTGTATATACTGTAACTGACAACAGGATTGGTCGGTGTTGTATCAAAAGTCAGCATCCCAAAGGAATTTTTTTCATTATAGGCATAGATAGAACCGGGCATTTTTTTATGCGTGTGCACATTGGTCAGACGGCTGCTCATAAAGTCATACAAATCGTATCCGTTCTCCCGCTCAATGCGCCAGATATCAGAACGATGTCGGTCTGCAGAAATTAAAACCACTCCATTGATTTTTTCTCTTTCCAAAAAAGTAAAAATCTCTTCTCGCTCATCAGAGAAACCTTCCCAGGTATCCGTATGATGAGGCTTGGGTTTGGCGCCAAAGGCCCAGGGAACAGGAGATGCGATAACTTTGAATGTGGCATCGGAATGCCTGAGCCGGTCAAAAAGCCATTGCTTTTGATCCGGGCCCAGCATGGTCAGATTTTTTGAATGGGGATTCGTACGATAGTACCTGCCGTCCAGCATAAAAAAATCTACATCAGCAATACGAAAATCAAACCAGCATCCCGGACGTTCAAATCCGCCGCCATAATAGGGATTATTCCAGTTCTGCCTAAAGATGTCCCATACTTTGGGCTTCCATTTGGGATAATAGATATTGGAGCCACCCCAACTGTCATTATCCGCAAAATCATGGTCATCCCATATAGCATAGATCGGCGTTGACGCGGCAAAATCACGAAACGCTTTACTGGATTGTCTTCGGTAATAACAATATTTTTGCACATCCGGATATAAGGGGTGATCGATATAGACATTATCACCAAGCAAAAGAAAGGCATTCGGATTATTTGAAGCAATACTTGTCCAAATGATTTCATTCCATGGCGTATATCCCGCACCGCCGCCGAATCCTACTTTTAACCTGCCCGAAGCATACTGGGGCGGAAAGGTGCGAAATGATGAGGGTTTTGAAACAATATGGCCGTCGATAACAGGAACATACTCATAAACAGTTCCCGCTTTTAATCCCTTAACACGAACCACAGCCGTATAATCCTTGTCACGATCACTGGTTACAGCTTGAGAGTACACAGTATCCGGACCATTACCTTGTCTATAGATCGCAACCTGCACTGGCATTTCTATTGCGGTACGCATCCAGAATTCTGCGCTCCGGCTGGTTACATTGCTAACAAGCGGACCGTGAATCAACTTGTTTTTATTCAAAGGAACTAGAGTATGAAAGTGTTCATTTTGATATAATTTCTCGGTCAAATTGCAGGGTCCTGCCCAAAAACGTCCTGGCGGCAAACCCGCATCGATCGCCTGTTTAACATATTCAATTGCCTTTTGCCTTTCACCTTTATGGCTATAAGCCAAAGCCAATGCAAATAACGCCTCCGCATCCTCTGGATGTTGCTTAAGATACGTTTGCAAGTCAACAGAGACAGAAACAAAGGTGTTCGTGTCGTCCTGCTGTATGGCATGCTTTTCCTTTATATAATTTTCATATTCATTCTTGTAAGCTCGTCTCACGTTTTCCAGATAAGCAATGGCTGAATCCGTTTTACCGTCAACCAGCATAGCGATGGCATCTCTTGTGCGTTTTTTATAAAGCTTGTCCCGCGGTTGAATGGTTGATTCCTGAGTGAATCCATTAATGGTTAAGCAAAGCATTAAAAAGCAAAAAAGTCTCATGATTATGTCTCACGGGTTATCATTAGGTTTTAAGTTATGGTCAAGTAATTAACATCTTGTAAAAAACGTTCAAAATGATGCATCGACTCTAATATTTTTGAATGACTACAGAAGAACCATCTTTTGCTCTAAATGGAATTTGTGCTTTTTCAAGTAGGTTATCAATTAGTGAAATTTTTTGATTCTTATTGCCGCGCAGCTCCAGAAATATCCCGGTACCCTTTACAGCAGTACAGTTTCGCACCTGCACGTCTTTGACGTTTTCCAGCGCGATAACGGGTTCGCCCGGCACTGGTGTTTTTGTGGTAATTTCATCCAAGTCGACAATTGAGGCATGGCTGATTGCAAAAGCAGAGCCTTTTTGCGCCTGTATCTCAATATTGTGAAAATCGACATTATCAAGAAATCGTGCCTGAATGCCGGTTTCCGCCTGCAAATCAATATCGATGAACTGCAGATTTTCGATAGGCGCTTCCGGCAAACCGGTTATTTTTGCTGCATACTTGATATCTGTTCCGGTTATGTGGCTGTATGATATATTTTTCAGAAACGGCGTGGTTTCATCAACAGGCTTTACCGTATACTGCTCATCATTTCCGTCATAATACATGTCCAGAGAAATCGCCGTCTCCACATTATCCATAATAATATTGGCGGCACGAATATCGCGCACGACATTACCACGGCCCCGCGCGGTTTTAATACGTAGCCCCCGGTACGTGTTTTGAAATACGCAATTGTTGATGGTCACGTTCCATATGCCGCCTGATGTCTCACTGCCGATTCCGACCGCGCTGCGTCCATGCGCCAAAACACAGTTGGAGATCACAATATTTTCACAGGGCTCATTCACCCGTCTTCCGTCCTGATTGTATCCCGACTTTAAGGTAATACAATCGTCTCCACAATCTACAAAACAATTGACGATTCTGACATTGCTGCAGGACTCGGGATTAATACCATCCGTATTCGGGGATTCATAAGGCTGAATAATACTAATATTATCAATGGTCACATTGTCGCAATATACAGGGTGAACCGTCCAGGACGGTGAATTTGTAATGGTAACATCCCGGATCAGGACATGATTACAATGATAGAGATTGACCATTTTGGGTCTGGGCCATTTGAGCGGCGAACCCTGAGGATTCTCGGGTTCCCGCTCTGTGATCCCGGCCTGACGTCTGAGCATTTTTGTTTTACGATGGGCGTTCCACCAGGGTTGTCCCTGTCCTTCAAGCGTACCGCCTCCGGTTATGGAGATATGATCCAGATGATGACCGGTGAGCAAGGATGCATAGACTTTACGCTCAATACCTCCGGCTCGACCGTCAATTGCCGGATAGGCATCGATCGTTGTATCGGCAATCAGGGTTGCTCCCGTTTCGATTTTAAAATTAATATGACTTTTAAGAAAAATTGGCCGGGAAAGATAGTCTCCGGGAGGAATAACAACGGTTCCTCCTCCTGACTCTGCACAATCATCCACAGCGTTTTGAATGGCCCGGCTGCACAGAGTTTCGCCGTCCGGTACGGCACCATAATCCAGTACATTGTAATAGCCGGAACGTGCAAAAACGCCTGATACACTCATACAAAAGAATAACAGACCCACCCAAATAATCGGCTTTGCTTGTATTCGTTGCAAAACTCCAGTATATAAATTCATCTTCGCAGGACTCATTTTCAATTATAAAAGTCACCTGTTTTTTCGTATCATCCAGCGTGATACGCTAATCAAAAGACAGATACATCAACAATCCATCTTTGATATTTTTATTATTTTGGTACAATTGATCAATCTCTTTAATGTTCAGGACACGGTTATAAGCACGGATGTCATCAAGCACACCATTTGCACTGCCATTGCCCTGATAATCATGTCTGTGCGCACCGAATGTAAATGGCTCAAATTTCGCAAAATCTTGACCGTTCATTGTCGTACGCCCAATCTCCTCACCATTTACAAAAAGAGCAATGGTATGAGGTTGCTCTGAAAAATCCCAGGTTACTGCAATATGATACCATTGATTACTTTTTAACTGATGAAACTTTGGCAAAACAGTGGTTTCAGAGACTTTATCTTCCGGTACTTCATAATCACGATCCACCTCGTCTTCCATGCGAAAGCTTAAATATTCGCCTCCATCTCCCCACGAGAGTTGAAATATGCGTTTGGTTTCAGCTGCTGCGGCTTCAAACAGTGTAAAGCCTGTATGATTTTCAATAATCGCATGGCGAAATGATTCCCGGTTGCGATAGTCCCAATTGGGTTTGTACCAGAGGCAGACTGTTGCCGCCGGTCCCAGGTCATTGGGCGTAAGGGGTACTTCAATCCGGCTGTAGGCATCGGGGGGGCCTGCTGCCAATTCTCGGGCCAGTCAAATTTCAATCCTTTGCCAAAACGGCCTGCAACCCATAGCGGATTCTTGAAAACGTGCGCATCATGGCCTTTTCCGGAATGATCCTGAAAAGTAGACGGAGGTGTGTTCATCCCCGCTTTGACCCTCACTGGCTCCTGTTCATCCAGCCTCACCGTATGAGATCCTTTGGAAAATGCCCATGTGAAGCTAATATCCTGAACCTCTCCCGGCGACAAAACGATAGATTTGCGTTTAACCGTTTTATCATCGATATTCAACTCGACCCCTGTTTCCCGAGTCTTGCCGGTAATATTTTTAATGCTTCCTTGAATCGTGGCGGAATCACCAGGAGAAAGAATGGTACGATCAATTTCTATGTCACTGAATTGAAAACATGTGTCCGGTTTCCCCGCTTTGACAACCAAAATCTTTTCAGGTAAATCTTCGATACGGATCTTGTGTTTTCCCGGTTGATACAATCTCATTGTAAACTGTAGGGTCCGGGATTCTTTGGGAGCAAGCGTTAATTTTTTATGTTGCGCTCTCTTGTCATCAACCCAAAGCCGAACCGTCTGAGTTATATCAAAAGGATGCTCATTGGTCAGTTCAGCAGTTATGGTAAAGGGGTCGTGAGCATTTGCTTTTTTTCTGGAAATATCAAATCCCCGAGGCCGCAATCGATTGTACACGATCGCGTCATAACGTTTCTTTATTTTATTCACTGCGTTTTTTATAATGAGTGAATAATTTCCAGGAGATTGCGGCGCAATTGAAAATTCAGTTGATACGCTTTCGTTTTTGCGCGCCAGCACTTGTTTTTCACCCACAAGCTCATCATTCAGAACCAACAATATTTTTGCGCCATCCCGGTATTCGGTATCGCTGATTGTGAGAACCGCCTTGAATGCTTCTCCGGCTATGGGCTTTTCAGGTTCTGTTTTGAACGACTCTATAGAAAACTCACCGGATTTTGCCCAGGCATATACCGTTTGATCCATATCGGCAACTCTGATTTGATGGTCTCCGGACTGTTCAAACGTGTGGTTAAACATCAATTTTTTCTGTTCCCCCGGTGCAAAAGTAAGAGTTCGTTCCGAAATCCTGCTGCCGTCAACAAAAAGTCCAATCGTTTCCGTTTTAGCAAAGCTGCCTGTGTTTGTTGCGCTCAGACAGATCACCGCCGGTTCACTGGCTGTCAGAATACTTGATTCAAGTAGTGCATCTACATTAACATCTTTTACCCTTGGAGAGTAAGCATTCAGGTCTGAAAACAAAATCTTGGATTTGACGGCATCAATATATACATCGGTTTGTTTGTCGTTGACGCGGAGTACATGTTGACCTTTTTTATAAAGCCGTATATCTGTGAATATGATTTCACTGTTTTGATCCGGTGACAACCACACATGCTTTGTTTCAGCCGTCTCGCCGTCAATCATAAGCTCAATTTCTGCAAGGCCTTGTTGATGGGCTTGAGCGGTTGCACGCAGGGTAATGGGCTCGCCAGCCATCGTTTTGTTTTTTGACACATCCAGAGACTTGATTATCGGATCAATCAGTGTGATATCAGCTGATTCATAAAATTTTACATGTTCATTTTTACCGCGAAAGACCACAGGCGGGGCACCATCAGGGTGCCGTTCGGTTTTGATTCCGCTAAGCTGCATATCTTTAACATCTCGAAACACAAATGCCGGTCGCAAGTCAGGTTTTTCAAATTCTAATGAAATATTATCAAATTGAACATTCCTGGCATGTCGAACGTAAAATCCAAAGGCAGGAATAATTCCGAAATGTCCGGGCTCCGGGTAGATACCGACATTTTCCGGCGGTATCTTTTCAGCCATTTCACGGGTGCCGCCACCTGTACAGATGATACGTATATTGGATAGAGTGATGTTTTTAACATCATGTCCCGGGATACCGCTGATCACCGACGTAAACTGCGAGTTCGCACCGGTGGCTGTTAAATTGCTGATGGTGATATTGGATAATTTACCCGGCGGGGGATTCTTGGGGGCACGCGATGGAGAACGATCGCCCAGCCGAATGTAAATCGGGCTGTTGGACACATTGTGCATGACCACATTGGATATGGAGATATTCTCCAGCACGCCTCCATCTACAAGCGCCAAATCCAGGCCTTTACAGTGATCAAAAATGACATTGTTGATGGTTACATTCCGAAACCCGCCACCGACAGAGCTGGTTCCAAATTTTATTCTGCCAATCCCCCCCCCTTTTTTAAACGTCCCGTCATAGACACTGCCGGGCTGGTAACCACTGACATAAGCATTGTTAATCGTGACGTGGCTTGTCGGTGTGTTATAGCCGTTATTAACTGCGCTTTTCAATACAAGCACATCGTCTTCGTCTGAATTGAGAACCACATCAGAAATGCGGATATTGGTGCCGTTCACTTGCAAACCGTCCCGGTTGGTATCCATCAGAATGGACTCAATTGTCACATCATGGCTGCCTCCCAGGTGCAGAGCCGTTTGTCCGCCGTGGAGTATGGTGATCCCGTGAATGTGCACATGCTTTGCACTGTTGAACTGAATAGCGCGTGAGGCACATCCCGGTGTATTGCAGCCGCTGGAAACTCCGCCGCCGTCCACGATTCCCGGTCCGACGATCGCCACATGATTGACGTGCATGCCTTCAATCACCGCGCTGCGGTTTTCTCCTCTGCGGCCGTAATGGGGATGATCATAGGGCAGTCCCAGAATACGGGCCCCCGCACTGAGATAAAGTGTCAAATGATCAATTAGATAGATTGTACCCGTCAAATAGGTGCCCGGGGGGAAATAAAGAGTGCCTCCGCCTGCCTGTGCAATCGAATCAATAGCCGTGGAAATGGACTCTGTATCCGGTGTGACACCGTCACCCGCCGCTCCGAATCGGTCACATTGAAAACCACCCTGTTGCCAGAAGGGTGCCAGCCGGCGAAAACAGACAGACTGCAGATTGTGAACAGCACAAAAAAAGTGATGCGTTTCGACATAAAATGATCCTTTTTTTAAAATTCAAGGGCACAGAGACATCTGTGCCCTTGCTCAAAACGTATTTAGAGAGAGTAATCGATACCGGCTGAAAACCAGCGTCCGTAGTATTTGATCTCATGAAGCCGGGTCTCGTCCAGTGTGGGTTTATATTCCCACTCCGGATCGCCGGGAGAGTCCAGTAAATTCTTACCGCGGACATAGACACGAATATTGTCTGTGAGAGCATAGTTCGCAGAGGCATCCAGTCTGTGAATCGGAGTGTTCCAGATCGGTACACCTTTCTCGTATTTTTCAAACACCATACCGTTCCAGTTCAGCCCAACAGTACCCGAAAATCCGATATCCGGATTGTCATAGGTCAATGCAAAATTGATGACGTGTTTGGGCATTTGAGCCAGAATCTTGCGGTCTTCGCCTTCCATATTGATGTACGTCCAGTTTGCCTGGACACCGAACCAATTCAGAGCCGGTACACCCAGAAAATGCAGTTTTTGATAGGTCGCCAGTTCAACACCTTCGATACTCGTATCACCCGAATTGATCGGAAAGTAAATTTCATATTCTCTGCCTTTGTACATTTCTCCTCGGTCTCTAATGTCATGATATTGTTGTCGAGCTGTTTGGCGAACACACCTACGGAAAAATAACCCAGTCTGGATGTATAACGCTCGAACATCAAATCATAACTCAGAGCCGTTGTGGGTTCAAGATCCGGATTGCCACGGCTAATCGCATAGGGAGGAGGATTGCGTTCTTCTCGGTCTATCGGAGCAATTGATATCGGAGCAAGTCTGGATTGCGTACGGGTGATCGATCCTCTCAGATTGGTCTTCTCTGTGATATTGTATTTTGCAATAAACGCCGGAAAAAAGTCGGTATAGCTTGCACTGCCGCTTTTGCCGCTCCACATTTCGGTAAAGGAGTTTTTGATATGCTCAACACGCACTCCGACTGTGGTATGCAGCCTTTGATGCAGCCAGGCGGTGCTGTTCATGATATATCCGGCAGTCACTTCGGCGCTGTTGTCATTCGACGACGTATGATCAGTCGGGTCCATGCCCTCATAACTGAATGGTCCATCCAGATTGAGATTTTTCACTGTGGACGAATTAATGTTTTCAAACAACAACGGCCATTCGTCAGTTATTTGCCACGTCTCACCTTCCGCCAGATCTGCCTTTGTGCGCATTCGGCGTTGTTGATTGTAATTGCCTTCCCTCTTTACGCCGACTTTTAATTCAGATGTCCGGGATGCGTTGATGGGAAACGACATATCAGCCTTGACTTCATAATGATCAGATTGATCATCACTCCATGAGCTCTCCAGGCCACCAAAGTCCAGCACACCGTTAAACGACGAATTCATGGTCAAGTTTTCAAACTCGTCTTTGGTCAGATCGGCCATGCTGGGTTGTTCGCCGTCCCATGCCGCTTCAATTTGATCATCCTGTATGGATTCATCTCTGAACCAGGCCGCGGAATACTCTAATTTGACATTGCCCAGCCGGTTGAGTCCGTTAAACTTGGCAAAGGTGAGATCATGCGGCCGATTGTAATGGCGAATCGATTTTTCGATTTCACCTTCGGGCATTTTCTTTTCTCTTCTGTCAAATTTAATTTGACCGCGAGCTTCGTCTCTTCTGTATCGGCCTTTGCTGACCAGCAGATAGTATTGATTGCTTTCATTGGGTGTGTAATCCACATTGAAATAGCCCATCGTCCGATAGCGTTGCACATCATATTTTGAAAAACGATGGCGGACAATATTGCTGCCGTCGTCTGTGTAACGCATGGATTCAAACGACACCCCGCGGCGGCTCCCCAAAAAGCGCACCTCCGGCCCAGAACGCCGATTTTGTCATTCATAAATCGCCGGCCGCCTTTGACAAAAAATGAATAATTGTTATTGGCACGATTTTCAGGGCCAAACTCCAGAGTATTGATACCACCCTGGGCGCGAGCAAAGAACTGAGGTTCGGACGGTGCAACCTGCACTTTCAAAATCAGTGGCTCGCCCATCGCATCGGCATCCATATCCGGAGTAATCACCTTGCTTAGGGAAACGCTTTCCAGGATATTTGATGGAATCATCGCCAATGCTCCGCCCGGTGCTGCCATGCCGTTGATAAATACTTTATTTTTATCATCAGACATGGCGCGAACGCGAAGACTGCTTGGAACACCCTGGCTATAGTCAATAGCGGAAACACCCGGCATTCTGCGCAAAGCTTCCCCGGCTGTTTCATCCGGAAAGCGGCGGATAATTTCATGGCTCACCACATGCTCGATACCAACCGCATTCTGCTGCATACTCAATGCTTTGGCCTGACCTCGGGTGATTTCACCGTAAACGGTAACCTCTTCTCCTTCAACAACTTGCCGCTCATCCATGATGAAATCCGCTCGTACCACATCGTCAACTCGGACCTGTACCTCTTGAATATTCTGCTCGTATCCGATATAGTTTACTTTGACGTTGTACGATCCTGCAGGTACTTTCGTGATGACATATTCACCGTTGTTATCCGTTGCTGCCCCCATCGCTGTTTCGCCAATGATAACATTCGCAGCTGGCAGAGGATTGCCTCGTCCATCGGTTACCCTTCCGGCGATTTTCCCTGAATTTACCTGTGCATATCCAGCATCAACAAAAACACTGAATGCAAAAACCAGCATGAAGAATAATGCCGCCACCGGCAAAATTCCCGGTCTTGATGCACCTTCCACATCTGCTCTAAAAAGTGCTGAAAAGATTTTACACATAACGTTGCCTCCTTTTCATAAAAGGTTTATTATTTGGTTTAAAAAACCGTGACGATTAATCCACTCTTTCACCTCCCTTCAACCAATCGATCCTCGTTTGACAAGCTTTGTTTTATAGGTTATTTCAACATGTTGTCTAAAATCATTCATAATCATCTGAACCAAAATGCGCACCGCTTCAGAATACACAAATCCTCTCTTTACTTCAAAGGTTGTCAAGGGAGGGTCTAAATAGGGCGCATAGCTCAGACCATCAAAACCGATAACCGCCACATCATCCGGAATTTTCCGGCCGGTGGATTTGATGGCCTTGTAAGCCCCCACAGCCAGCACGTCTGTCATGGTAAACAACCCATCAAAAGTACCGCCTGTTTTGAAATACGCTTGTAATGCCAAGTGAGCGCCATATTCATTATATTGCTCCAGTTCGATAACGTCCGGCCTGGGTAGACCCGACTCTATAACCCGATGGGTGAAATTATCAAAGCGTTCTTTTGTGGACTGGGTTAAAAATGGAGGTTTGAGCACAGCTATTTTTTTTCGATGTTGGGATATCAATACGTCCGCTGCTTCTATCGCTGCAGATTCATCCAAACGTACGGTGCAGTAATCTGAAATTCGCCGGTTGATCAGAACAATCGGCATGGAAAGGCTGGCCTCTTCCAAAAACTCATCGTCTGTTGCATTTGTGTTGGCAATAATGGCAGCTTCTATATCCTTTACAGAGAAAACTTTTTCCAAATGCCCCACATGAAACGGAGTCAGTGTGATTGTAAAACTCATGTTTTCAACACTCACCTGCTCGATAAATTTTTCAATTGAAATCAGCCAGGCATTGATCAATACCAACGGGGCTTCAAATGAAGTCATTAGAGAAATATTCATATTATATTGACCACTGCGCATGTATCTGGCGGACATATTGGGCATATAGCCATATTTTTTCGCCGTGTTCAGTATCTGGGTAACGACTTGTTCCGATATACTTCTCTCTTTATATTTTCCGTTCAATACAATGGATACCGTACTGACTGAACACCCTACAGCATCAGCAATATCTTTTAAGCGAATTTTTTTATTATTATTAATCATCTTTGTTCTACCCTATGGAACAAACATTCGCATTGAATTGTCACTATTCTATAATAGCAAAAAACAACCATAAAATCCGGTTCTGGTTATGTGTTTTTATGCTTTTTAAA